>JBBQMM010000281.1:0-5921 GCA_038328935.1 Burkholderiales bacterium | reverse complement strand
TGCCCATCTCGGCCATCAGGTTGCGGGTGGTCGGTGTGCCCTTGAAGATCAGGTGCTCCAGCAGGTGTGCCATGCCGGTTTCACCATAGTTATCATGCCGGCTGCCCACGCGGTAGGTGACGTTGACGGTGGTCGTGGGTTTGCTGTCGTCAGGTACCAGCAGCACCTGCAAGCCATTCGGCAGGCGGTACTCGTTGATGCCTTCGACCGTGGCCACGGGTGTCGGCAGCGGCACCGCTGCGGCTGCAACCTGCGCAAGCACCGGCCCGGCTGCGAGCAGGCCCGCCAGCCCGAGCACCGAGCAAGCAACCGTTCTGGCCACCGTTCTGGCAACCATCCTGGAAACCGTCCAAACAAACGTCCAAACAACCGTCCGAGCCACCGCATAACGACGCATCTTCACTCCAGGTCCGACATCAGAAAAAAAGTAGAGGGGAAAAAACAGTGTGGGCGCGCACCGTTGCGCTGCGCCGGGCTGGGCGCCAGGCTTCAAGCCAGCACCCGGTAGTGGTGCAGGTTCTGCAGGTGCAGCACGCGCACGCCACCGTACTCGATGCGGATGACGCCCGCGCCCTGCAACGCACTCAGCGCTTCATTCACACGCTGCCGGCTCAGGCCCACCAGGTAGCCCAGTTCCTGCTGGGTGATGCGCAGCACTTCGCCCACGCCCGGGTACAGCACGGGGTGGAACAGCGCCGCCAGGCTGCGTGCCACGCGTTCGTCAGGGTGCGTCAGGCGGTCGATCTCGCGCGCCGCGATGAACTGACCGAGCCGCTCGTTGAGCTGATTCATGACAAAGCGATTGAAGCGGATGCTGCGGTCCAGCAGCCACCTGAACGTGTCGGCCGGAATGCCGGCCACCACACTGTTGCGCAGCGCCTGGATGTTGTAGCGGTAGGCCTCGTTCTTCAGCACCGTGCCTTCACCAAACCAGCCGCCCGACGGCACACCGGTGAAGGTGATGGGCATCGCGCCCGCCTCCGAGGTGCTGTCGTTGCTCATCTTCAGCAGGCCGTCGACGACACCAAACCAGAAGGTCACCGGCCGGCCCACCCGGCACAGCAACTCGCCGGCCTGCACGTCGACCACGCGCAGGTCGCGCAGCGCGCGGGCATGCTCGTCGGCGTCCAGCCTGGACAGCCACGGAATCTGCTCCAGGTCATCGGCCGAGGCTGCGCGCGAGCGCGAAGTCTGCACCCGAGATGCACGCGAAGCTGACGGGAAACCAGTTTCAGCCATGCCGTTGAAGTGAGGGAATGACCTGTTGGTATGAACCCGTAGATTGTCGGCGCAATGACAACATGACGTCAAAGTGCAGCCCAGAATCCATTTCAGAACACAAGGAGACAAGTCTGTGCAGACGACGTTCCCGCGTCTCATGCTCGATCACGCCCGGCAGCGTCCCGACGCCGCTGCGTTGCGCGAGAAGGTGTACGGCATCTGGCAGACCACCACCTGGCGCGCACTGGCGCAAGAAGTGCGTGCGTTGGCCTGCGGGCTGGCCGCCGCCGGCATGAAGCGCGACGACCACGCCGTGGTGGTGGGCGAAAACCGGCCTCGGCTGTACGCCACGATGCTGGCCATCCAGTCGCTGGGTGCGGTGCCTGTGCCGCTGTACCAGGACGCCGCGGTCACCGAATATGTCTTCCCGATCAACAACGCCGACGTTCGCTTTGCCATCGTCGAAGACCAGGAGCAGGTCGACAAGATGCTGGAACTGCGGGGCGAGAGCTGCCCGCAGATCAGCCGCATCTGGTTCGACAACGCGCGCGGTCTGCGCAGCTACGCCGAAGACGGCCTGGCCTCGCTGGACGAACTGATCACGGCCGGCACGGCGCACGACGCCAGCCACCCCGGTTTTTTCGATGCCGAGGTGGCCCGGGCACGCCCTGAGGATGTGGCCGCGATGTTCTTCACCAGCGGCACCACGGGCAACCCCAAAGGTGTGGTGCACACGCACTTCACGCTGCTGGACCGTGCCCATGCCGGCAAAGATTTCGACAAGCTGACCGAGCGCGAAGAAGTGCTGGCCTACCTGCCGCCGGCCTGGATCGGCCAGAACATCTTCAGCTACGCGCAGTGGCTGGCCTGCGGCTATGTGGTGAACTGCCCGGAGAGCGCGGCCACGGTGATGATCGACCTCAAGGAGATCGGCCCCACCTACTACTTCGCACCGCCGCGCGTGTTCGAAGGGCTGCTCACCAGCGTGATGATCCGCATGGAGGATGCCAGCCGGCTGAAGCGCTGGATGTTTCGCCTGAGCATGGACTTGGCCAAACGCGTGGGGCCGACCCTGATGGACGGTAAACCCGTGGGCGCAGTCGACCGGCTGAAGTACCAGCTGGGCAACCTGGTGGTCTACGGGCCGCTGCGCAACACGCTGGGCTTGAACCGGGTGCGTGTGGCCTACACCGCGGGTGAAGCCATCGGCCCCGACCTGTTCACCTTTTATCGCAGCATCGGCATCAACCTGAAGCAGCTCTACGGCAGCACCGAAACGGCGGTGTTCGTGTGCCTGCAACCCGACCACGAAGCCAAGGCCGACACCGTGGGCGTGCCCATCGCCGGCGTCGAGATCAAGGTCGCTGAAAACGGCGAAATCATGGTCAAGAGCCCGGGCCTCCTGAAGGAGTACTACAAGAACCCCGCCGCCACCGCCGAGGTGCTGACGGCCGATGGCTGGTACCACACCGGTGACGCCGGCTTCCTGGACGCGGGCGGCCACTTGAAGATCATCGACCGCGCCAAGGACGTCGGCCGCTTGCACGGCGGGCCGTCTGACGGCGCCATGTTTGCGCCCAAGTACGTGGAGAACAAGCTCAAGTTCTTCCCCTTCATCAAGGAGGCCGTGGCCTTCGGCGACAAACGCGAAAAGGTCTGCGCCTTCGTCAACATCGACTTCGAAGCCGTCGGCAACTGGGCCGAGCGCCGCAACCTGCCCTACGCCGGCTACACCGACCTGGCCAGCAAGAAAGAAGTGCTTGAACTCATCCAGGACTGCGTGGAAAAGGTCAACGCCGACCTGGCACAAGACACCCTGCTGGCTGGCAGCCAGATCAGCCGCTTCCTGGTGCTGCACAAGGAACTGGACGCCGACGACGGCGAGATGACGCGCACGCGCAAGGTCAAGCGTGGCTACATCGGCGACAAGTACCAGGTGCTGGTGGACGCGCTGTACGGCGGCAAGACGCAGCAGTTCATCGAAACCGCGGTGAAGTTCGAAGACGGCCGCAGCGGCAGCGTCAGCGCCACGCTGCCCATCGTGGACGCCAAGACCTACCCTGCGTTGAAGAAGGCGGCCTGAACGTGGCGAGCAGAGAAATTGGCGAAGTCATCCTCGAAGTCAAGGGCATCAGCCTGCGCTTTGGCGGCGTGAAGGCGTTGACCGACATTTCCTTCAACGTGAAGGAACACGAGGTGCGCGCCATCATCGGCCCCAACGGCGCTGGCAAGAGCAGCATGCTGAACTGCATCAACGGCGTGTACATGCCGCAGGAAGGCAGCATCAGCTTTCGAGGCCAGACCTTCAGCCACATGAACAGCCGCCAGGTGGCCGAAATGGGCGTGGCACGCACCTTCCAGAACCTGGCACTCTTCAAGGGCATGAGCGTGATCGACAACATCATGACCGGGCGCAACTTGCGCATGAAGTCCAACATCTTTCAGCAAGTCGTGCGCAACCCTTGGTTCGGCGCCGCTGAAAAGGAAGAGTCGGAGCACCGCGAGGTGGTCGAAAAAATCATCGATTTCCTGGAAATCCAGGCTTACCGCAAGACCCCTGTGGGCCGCCTGCCCTACGGCCTGCAAAAGCGCGTTGACCTGGGCCGTGCATTGGCGATGGAGCCGCAGGTGCTGCTGCTGGACGAACCCATGGCCGGCATGAACGTCGAAGAAAAACAGGACATGAGCCGCTTCGTGCTGGACGTGAACGACGAGTACGGCACCACGATCGTCCTCATCGAGCACGACATGGGCGTGGTGATGGATATCAGCGACCGCGTGGTGGTGCTGGACTACGGCAAGAAGATTGGAGATGGCACGCCTCAAGAAGTGCGCGCCAACCCCGAAGTCATCAGCGCCTACCTCGGGACTTCGCACTGACATGGGACCGTTCCTCGAGACCCTCTTCGGCGGCCTGATGTCGGGCATGTTGTATTCGCTGGTGGCGCTGGGCTTCGTGCTCATCTTCAAGGCCAGCGGTGTGTTCAACTTTGCGCAGGGCGCGATGGTGCTGTTCGCAGCGCTGGCGATGGCCCGCTTCTCGGAATGGTTCCCGGCCTTGCTGGGCTTCGACAACAAGGTGCTGGCCAACCTGCTGGCTTTCGCCGGCGCGATGCTGGTGATGGTGGCGGTGGCCTGGCTGATCGAGCGCCTGGTGCTGGGCAAGCTGGTCAACCAGGAAGGCATCACGCTGCTGATGGCCACGCTGGGGATCACTTACTTCCTGGACGGCCTGGGCCAGACGCTGTTCGGCAGTGGGATCTACAAGATCGACATCGGTCTGCCCAAGGACCCGATGTTCCTGCTCGAAAGCACTTTCCCGGGCGGCATTCTCGTCAACAAGGAAGACCTGTACGCAGCCGTCATCGCTGCGGCGCTGGTGGTGGCGCTGAGTCTGTTCTTCCAGAAGACGTCCACCGGCCGCGCGCTGCGCGCCGTGGCCGACGACCACCAGGCGGCGCAAAGCATCGGCATCCCGCTGTCGCGGGTGTGGGTCATCGTGTGGAGCGTGGCCGGCTTCGTGGCGCTGGTGGCGGGCATGATCTGGGGCAGCAAGCTCGGCGTGCAGTTCTCGTTGAGCGTGCTGGCGCTGAAGGCGCTGCCGGTGGTGATCCTGGGCGGCCTCACCAGCGTGCCGGGCGCCATCATCGGCGGGCTCATCATCGGCGTGGGCGAGAAGCTGTCCGAGGTCTATCTCGGGCCCAGCCTGGGTGGCGGCATCGAGATCTGGTTCGGCTATGTGCTCGTGCTGTTCGTGTTGCTGATCCGACCCCAGGGCCTGTTCGGCGAAAAAATCATTGACCGGGTATGAAATACACGGCTCAATATTTTTCGGTGCAGGCTGACTTGCGCAGCAAGTCAAGCGAAGCGTGCCGAAACCAAAAAATCATTGACCGGGCCTGACCATGTTGTACAGAGAGAACGGTCAGTTCAAGACCACCTACAGCGCCGACCAGCAGGTCTTCGCCATCAAGCAGGACCGCATCGGCATCTGGCTGCTGCTGGCCTTTGCGGTGGTGGCGGTGCCGCTGCTGGCCGACGAGTACACCTTCCGTGCGCTGCTCATACCCTTCCTGATCCTGAGCCTGGCGGCGCTGGGCTTGAACATCCTGGTGGGCTACTGCGGGCAGATCAGCCTGGGCACCGGTGCATTCATGGCGGTGGGCGCCTACGCGGCCTATAACTTCATGGTGCGCATCGACGGCATGCCGCTGCTGGCGGCCATTCTGCTGGGCGGCGTGTGCGCCACGGTGGTAGGGGTGCTGTTCGGCATCCCAAGCCTGCGCATCAAGGGCCTGTACCTGGCCGTGGCCACGCTGGCGGCGCAGTTCTTCGTGGACTGGGCCTTCCTGCGCATTTCGTGGTTCACCAACTACTCGTCATCAGGGTCGGTATCGGTGTCGGGCCTCAACTTCTTCGGCATCACCATCGACACACCGATGGAGAAGTACCTGCTGTGCCTGGGCTTCCTGGTGGTGTTTGCGGTGGCGGCCAAGAACCTGGTGCGCAGCCACATCGGGCGCGAATGGATGGCCATCCGCGACATGGACGTCGCTGCCGCCGTGATCGGCATCCGCCCGGTCTACGCCAAGCTCACCGCCTTTGCCGTCAGCAGCTTCATCGTCGGCGTGGCCGGCGCGCTGTGGGGCTTCGTGCACCTGGGCAGCTGGGAGCCAGCGGCGTTCAGCATCGACCGCAGT
>JBBQMM010000280.1:0-5926 GCA_038328935.1 Burkholderiales bacterium | reverse complement strand
GGTCGGGCTCGATGTAGCTGGCGCCCTGGCTGATGGCCAGGTCATAAGCAGCCAGCGTGTGCTCGGGCCGGTAGCCGGATGCGCCGCGGTGGCCGATGACGAAGGGGGCTGCACCACTGAGCGTGCTGACGGGTGCGGCTTGCGCCGCGGCCATGGTGAGGCAGGCGGTGGCGGCCAGAACTGCGCTATGAACCGCGGTATGAACGGCGCGATGAACTGCGCGATGTACTGCGCCATGAACTGCACGTTGCAGTGTGGGGCGGCGGTCAATCTTGGACATGGAGGTCTCCTGTGGGTGGGTAGCGTTATCTCGTCGCCCAGGCTGGTGGCGGGCGCTGCAAAGCGGCTGACTCTGCAGCGCCATCATGTCACTGTCGTGTCGCGGCGGCGGCGCGGACAAGCCCGGGTGACAGCAAAGTAATCGCGGGCGTGCAGCGCCCGGTGGTGACTGCTGCAATTCCCTCCGCAAACCCACCGCGCAAGCGCACCGCGCACCCCCGCCGCGAACCGCGCCTCAGCCGCCGTACAGCGCCGCCAGTTTCAGCCGCTGCACCTTGCCCGACGGGCCGCGCGGCAGGTCTTGCACGAAGCGCCACTGCTGCGGCGTCTTGTAGCGGCCCAGGTGCTGTTCGCAGAACTGCCGCAGCTCGGCTTCGCTGGCCTGCATGCCGGCGCGCAGCACCACGCAGGCCAGAATAATTTGTCCGTAATGTTTGTCGGGTATGCCCACGGCAGCGGCATCCAGCACGGCCGGATGTTTCAGCAACGCCTCGTCGATCTCGCGCGGCGCGATGTTTTCGCCGCCCTTGATGATGAGTTCCTTGATGCGGCCGGTGACGAAGAAGAAGCCGTCGGCATCTCGGTGGCCCAGATCGCCGGTGCGCAGCCAGCCATCGGGCGTGAACGCCTCGGCCGTCGCCTGGTCGTTCTTGTAGTAGCCCTGCATCACATGCGCGCCACGGATGATGATCTCGCCGGTGGTGCCGTCGGGCACCGGTTGCAGCGCGGCGTCCACCACCCGGGCCTGTCCGCCGCTGGGGCGGCCCACGGAGCCCAGCTTGCGCTGTGCGGCGTGCAGCGGGTTTGAAAAGCTGGGGGCCACGGTTTCGGTCAGGCCCATGGTCTCGATGACGCCGATGCCGAACGCCGATTCGAAGGCGCGCAGGTGTTCGGGCGGCAGCGCCGCTGATGCGGACCGGCAAAAACGGATGCGCGACAGCGTGGCAGGCGCTGGCGCCTCGCCCTCGAGCAGAAACGAGATCATGGTGGGCACCACGTTGACCCAGGTGCAGCCGTGGTCCACCGCCTGGGGCCAGAAGCGCTGCGCTGAAAAGCGCGGCGCCATCACCACGCTGCCGCCACTGGCCAGTGGCGCCAGCATGGTGACGGCAAAAGCGTTGATGTGGTACAGCGGCAGCACGCCCAGCACGCGGTCCTGTGCGCTCAGCGCGTGCTCGTTGGCGATGGCCTGCGCGTTGGCCGCCAGGTTGGCTTGCGTCAGCATCACGCCCTTGGGGTTGCCAGTGGTGCCCGAGGTGTACATCAGCAGCGCCAGCGCTTGTGCTTCAGGCGCTGCGCGTGCATCGGGTGCATCGGGTGCATCGGGCGCATCGGGCGCATCGGGCGGTTGGGGTGCTTGGGGTGTCTGGGGCGCCTGGGGTGCCTGGGGCGTCTGGGGCGTCTGGGGCGCTGCAGGCGCTTCCAGCGCAGCGGCCGAGGCAGGCCTGGCCTGCACCCCGGTACCTGAATCGGGCAGGCTCAGCACTTCAGGGTCGACCGGCACCACGCGCAGCTTCGGCACGGCCGCGTGCACCCTGTCCACCCAATCGGCGCTGGCCAGCACGAGCTTGCAGTCGCTGTGCTGCAGCACGTAGCGCAGCTGCTCGGGCTGCGACAGCAGATTCACCGGGTTGACACAGAAGCCGCCATGCATCGCGCCCAGCAGCAACTGCAGCGTGCCCAGGCCGTTCGGCATCACCAGCGAGACGGTGTCACCCGGCTCAAGTCCCAGGCTGTGCAGCCAGTTGCCGATGCGGTGGCAGTTGCGCTGCAGTTGTGCATAGCTCAGCGTGCTGCTGCTGTCGGTGGCGAGCGCGTACAACGCCTGGGGCTGTTGCTGCGCGGCGCGCTCGATCAGCGCGTGCACGGTGTGCGCGGGCCGCGTCGTCGGGCCTGCGGTGTTGCTCGCCGCCATGTCTGCAGCCATGTCCGCTGCCATGTCCGCCATCTTTTCCGCAGTCACGCCCTGCCGTAGCGTGCGAAGTAGCTGCCGAAGATCTCTTGCTCGCTGGGCACGCGTTCGGCAATCGGCCGCGAGATGCGGGTGATGTTCAGGTAGTGCCGGTAGTTCATGTTGTCGCTGAAGTTGTTGCCGCCCCAGGTGCCGCATCCCATGCTCAGCGAAAACGGCAAGCCGTTGTCGAAGCTGCCGCCGGTGGCGATGCTGTGCGCCTGGTTGACGATGACGCGCGCCACCGGCAGCTGCGTGGCCAGGGTCAGTGCGTGCGCCGGGTTCGTGCTGTGCAGCCCTACCGAGTGGCCGGCGCCCTGGTAGGCGTAGATCTGGCGCACGATGTCTTGCGCGTGGCTGAAGTCGCGGGCGCTGTAGACCGCCAGCACCGGGCTCAGCTTTTCACCCGAAAACGGGTGCGCCGGGCCGAAGTTGTCTTCTTCGACCATCAGGATGCGGGGCTGCAGCGCGGCCACTTCGGGCAAGCCGGCGCGGCGCGCCACTTCGGCGGCCGACTGCCCGGTGGCGGCCGCGGACAACGGGCCGTGCGGCCACATCAGCTGCTGCAGCTGCGTTTTCTGCTCCCCGTTCAACAGTACCGCGCCGCGTTCGCGCAGGGCGGCCAACATCGGCGCACGCGCGGCGCCCACCAGCACCAGGCTGTTTTCCGAGCTGCAGCTGGTGGCGTTGTCGAACGTCTTGCTGCGCATCACGCGCTCGGCGGCGGCGGTGAAGTCCGCGCTTTCGTCCACGATGCCCGCCACGTTGCCCGCACCGACGCCGAAGGCCGGTGTGCCGCAGGTGGCCGCCGCCTTGACGTTGGCCTGCGACCCGGTGGCCACCACCAGGTCGCACTGGCGCATCAGCTCATGCGAGGACGCCTTGCTCACCGGGTGCGGCAGCAATTGCACCAGGTCGTGCGGCGCGCCCACGCGGTCGAACAGCTGGTGGATGAACTCGATCAGGCGCGCCGCCGTGCTCCAGCCCTTGGGCGAAGGCGCCACGATCACCGCGTTGCGGCCCTTCAGCGCGTTGATGATCTTGTTGGCCGGCGTGGCGCCCGGGTTGGTGCTGGGCGTGACGGCGCACACCACGCCCACCGCGCGCGCAATCTCCACGATGCCCAGCAAGGGCTGTTCAGCGATGACACCGACCGACCTGGCACCCTGCAGGTCGCGCAGCAGGCCCAGCGTCTTGCGGTGGTTCTTGCGCACCTTGTCTTCCACGTTGCCGATGCCGGTGTCGGCCACCGCCAGCTCGGCCAGCTCTCGGTTGCGCGCTGGCTCCATGATGGCCCAGCCGGCGGCGGCCACCAGCTCATCCACCCGGGCCTGGTCATAGCCCTCAGCCACGCGCTGCGCAGCGCGCGCCCGGGTCACCAGCTCAGCCACCACTTTCGCTACGTCATCCATGCAAGCGTTCTCCGGCCCTGTCCCTGTCCCTGTCCCAGCCTACGCCGCGGAACCGGCTTTGCCGGGCCGCCGGGGTCGCCCCTCGAGGGGAGAAGCGGCCGCACGCCGCTTCGGGAGTGGTTGATCTAATCGGCTTTGATGTTGGCATCCCTGGCCAGCTTGACCCACTTCGGAATCTCGGCTGCCACGGTCTGGCCCAGGCGCTCGGGCGTGCCGCCCACGCCTTCGGCGCCCTGCGCCAACAGCTTGTCGCGGATGTCCGCATCGGCCAGCACGGTGTTCAGCGCCTGGTTCAGGCGTTCGACGACCGCACGCGGGGTCTTCGCCGGTACGAATATCGCGTACCAGCTGTCGACCTCGAAGTCGGCGATGCCGGCTTCCTGCATCGTGGGCACCGCAGGGAAGGCTGCGCTGCGCTTGACAGTAGACACGGCCAGCGCCTTGACCTTGCCGGTCTTCACGAATTGCGCTGCGGCCGGTATCGATACCCACAGCGTGGGCACCTGGCCGCCCATCACGTCGGTCATCGCCGGGCCGCCGCCGCGGTACGGAATGTGCGTGAGCTTGGTGCCCGTGCGCAGCGCCTGCAGTTCACCGGCCAGGTGGCCGGGCGAGCCATTGCCCACCGATGCAAAGGCCACCGTGCCGGGCTGGGCCTTGGCCAGCGCGGTCATCTCGGCCACCGTGTTGGGTGCAAAGCCGGGGTGCGCCACCAGAATCTGCGGCAGCGAAGCCACCAGGCCGACGGGCTCGAAGTCCTTCACGGTGTCGAAGTTCAGCTTCGGAAAGATGGCCGGGTTGATGGTGTGCGAGCTCAGCGTGAAGAGCACCGTGTAGCCATCGGCTGCGGCCTTGGCCACCATCTCGGTGCCCACCGAGCCACCCGCGCCGCCCTTGTTCTCGATCACCACCGGCTGGCCCAATGCGGCAGCGAACTTTTGTTGCACGATGCGCGCAATGACGTCGGTGCCGCCGCCCGGCGGGTAGGGCACGACGAAGCGCACCGGCTTGTCGGGGTAGCTGCCTTGCGCGTGGACGGACGACGGCAGCGCAGTGGCCATGACGGTTGCCACACAGGCGACGACAGCCGCGCTGCGGCCAGACACGAACGACGATGCAAACAAGCGCATGACAAGTTCCTTTGGGTGCTCCTCGAATGTAGCCCCCGGCACTGCCAGCCCGCCTCCGGGGAACCACGGGCTCTGGCTGCAGCCGCTGGCTGGCCTCGTCAACGCTGCCCAGTGGGCGGAGCGGTGTGGACGGTGAGCGGGGTGAAGGGTGGCGTGAAGGGCGGCGGGGTGAGCGGCGTGAAGGGCGGCGTGAAGATCGGTGTGGACGAGCGCGTTGCTACACTGCTGGCCCAGGGTCGGCAGTTCACCCAGGCGTTGCCGCGTGGTCACACACGAGCTAGACCTGCCATCAAGTACACCTTGGCCTCGAGCCCATTGCGTCACCACGCATGCGCCAGGCCGGAAGACGGCAACCACCGGCGCCTTGTCACTTCGATGTGGCCAGGTTTCCACGCGCATGCATGTTGACGCCCGGCCGTGCCACGAAGCTGCGTGAGCCCCGGGCGCCGAGAAAGCGCCCTCATGACCAAGGAATTGTTTGCCCTGCAAATTGCCGACGTGTCGGCATTTGCCCGTACGCTGGGCCAGGCCCTGCAGCAACGCCACGACAGCCGGCCCACGCCGCCGGGGCAGGTGGAGCTGCTCAATCTGATTGCGCGCACGCAAGGCCAGCGCAACTGGGCTGCGCTGCGGCTGGCACTGCGCGAGCGACCCATGGCGCCGCCCCTGGCCACAGCCAAGGCTTCTACCCTGGCGCCGCAGGCCCGGGCTGACGTGCCGCCCCTGCCGCTGACCGACAACGCCCGCAAGGCGCTGGGGCAGTTCGACCAGCGTGGCCGGCTGATGCGCTGGCCGGTGAAGTACAGCGTGCAAAAGCTGGTGATGTGGGTGCTGTGGACACGCTTCGACGCCAAGCGCAGCTACACCGAGGCCGAGGTCAACGCCATCCTGAAGGCGGCAAACCTCTTCTTCGACCACGCCACGCTGCGCCGCGAACTCATCAACCACAAGCTGATGTCGCGCCAGAGCGACTGCACCGACTATCGCAAGCTGCCGGCCCGGCCCGACGACGAGGCGCGCGCGCTGCTGACCGCGTGGCGGGCGCGTTTCAAGGACTTGTGAGCGCCGGTGGGCGGCGTTGCCGCCGCCCACCGGCGGGCATGAGGTGCGCTGCGAGGTGGGGCGCGCTATGCGCCGTCGCCGCCCATCAGCGG
>JBBQMM010000279.1:0-5935 GCA_038328935.1 Burkholderiales bacterium | reverse complement strand
GCGTGGGGTCTCCCCCCCCCCCCCCCCGTTGTTTTTTGGGTTCCCCCCCCCCCCCCGCTGGGGGGGGGGGTGGGGGGGCCGGGCCACCTGACGGCCAGCCCCAGCCCCCTTCCACCCATTTCACCCTCACCCCTGCCCTCTCCCTGAAAGGGAGAGGGAGCAAAGCCCGCTGACTTGGCCAGCGCAGCCAGCGCAAAAGCGCGCAGCCCGGCCACGGTGAGCTTGCCCGTGGCCTCGCGCGGCAGCGCCGGCACGTGCACCACGCGCCGCGGCACGAACACCGGCTCCAGCTGCAGGCGCAGCGCCGCGATGACCTGCGCCGCCGTCAACGACGGCGCCACCACGAAAGCCACCGGGCGCACGATGCCTTCGACCACGTCGTCGGCGAGCCAGAAAGCACCGTCGGCTACACCTTCGATACGGTTGAGGTGAAAGTTCAGGTGCGCCAGCGAGCTGCGCTTGCCACCGACGTGGATGAGGTCGTTGGCGCGGCCCAGCAGGCGAAAGCGGCGCTCGTCCACCAGCTCCAGCACGTCGGCCAGCGGCGTGGGCTGCACCACGTGGCCGCCCTGCACGATGAAGGCATCTTCGCCCTCGGCGTCAGCTTGCCGGTGAATGCGCAAATCGCCCAGCGTCGTCCACACCTCGCCTGCCGTGGTGCGCCGCGTCGCCACCTGGCCAGCTTCGGTGCAGCCGTAGATTTCGACCAGCAGACCGCCCAGCGCCTGCTCGGCCAGCGCCGCCAGCTGCGGCGACAACGGCGCGGTGGCCGACAGCACCAGATCCACCGCCGGCAGCGCCATGCCCGACATCAGCAGCGTCTTCAGGTGGAACGGCGTGGTGACCAGCGCGCGCGGCCTGGGCACACGGGCCATTGCCTGCACGATGTCGGCGGGGTAGAACGGCCGCCCGGCATCGAAGCAGGCACCCCCCAGCATGGCCAGCAGCACGCTGGACTCCAGGCCATAGCTGTGTTGCGCGGGCACCGTGGCGACGATGGTCACGCCCGCCAGGCTGCTGCGACCCATCAGCTGTGCCAGCCGCTCGGCCTCGGACGCGATGTTGGCCACCAGCGACCCCCAGGCCTTGGCATGCGGCTGCGGCGCGCCGGTGGAGCCCGACGTCAACAGGCACACGGCCGGCATGTCGGCGGCCAGCGCAGGCACCAGCTGCTGTGGGGAGCCCGGTGCGGCGCTTTGTGCGGCGCTTTGTGCGGCACCCGGCGCGGCATCCGCCGCGGCACCCGCCCCGGCATCCGCCGCGGCACCCGCCCCGGCACCCGCCGCGGCACTCGGTGCGGCGCTGCGTGCTTCGGCCCCCTGCGCAGCCAGCTCCAGCGCAGAAACGGCCACCAGCGGCAGCAGCGTTTCCAGCCCCGGTGGCACGTCGTCAACCAGCGCGTACAGCGCGCCGTCGCCGGCCGGTGCCTGCTGCAGGGTCTGCGGCAGCGCGTTGGGTGGCATCAGCGACAGCTGCTCGCGCAGCAACGCCGCCGCCAGGCCCAGCGCAAAGTGCAGACGGTCCTGGCACAGGTTGATGGGGCGGCCCGCGGGCAGACGGGCTGCCAACTGCTGCGCCATGGCCACGAACTGCGCACCGGTGACGGCAACGCCTTCGCGATAGGCGATAGGCGCGGCGAGGTCGCGCGGGCTCAGCAACGGAGCAGCCGCAGCGCTCATCAGGCAACCTCCGTGCTGCGCACTGCGGTATTCGCCTTGGGGCGGCCCGGCGTGCTCATGACCAAAGACTCATCGCGGGCCCGGCCCAGCGTTCTGGCCCACATCGCGGTAGGCGCCAAACGCCGCCCGCAATGACACGCGCTCGAAGTCAGGGTGCCGCACATAACGGACCAAGTGTTCACCCACGAACAAGGCCACTGCCAGCACCGGTGTCAGCACGTTGCAGAACAGCGACCACCAGGGCCAGGGTGCCAGCGCGTAGATGAGGCCCGAGAGCACCACCATGCCCAGGAAATACCACACCCACACGGCAGTGAGCCAGCGCGTGTAGGCCCGCATCTCGGGGCTGAAGTGCCGATGCAGCCGCTCGGCCAGCGACGTGATGAGCGGCGTGCTGCCGGCCTTCAGGGTGATGGCGAACGTCCACGCCAGCGCCAGATGGATACCGCCGTGCTGCAGCACGTACATGCGGTTGATGTCGGCCACACCGCCGCGCCAGACCAGCCAGGCCAGCCAGGCCACCAGCGCCGCGCAGGCTGCCAGCACGGCCCACTGGCGGCGCAGCCAGCCGCCCCCGGCCACGGCCGCCAGCAGCGGGCCGAAGAGTGCGGCCACCGCCCAGGGCGCCGCCGCGAAGTGCACCATCAGCACATGCGACAGCATGGCATAGGCCGCCAATGCCAGGCCGGCTGCGGCAATCTGCCAGACAGGCATGCGGGCAGCCTCCAGCGGTTCAGTGACAGCCGGTCACTTGGTGCGGTGCTGCGCGACATGCGCAGCCAGGCTGCGCAGGTTCTGGAAGATCTTGTCGTTGTTCTCGTCGTCGGAACGCAGCTGGAAGCCGTAGCGCTGCGAGACTTCGAGCGCCACTTCCAGGATGTCGATGCTGTCCAGCCCGAGGCCTTCACCACCGAAGAGCGGTGCCGTGGCGTCGATGTCAGCGGGCGCCATCTCCAGGTTCAGCGATTGCACGAACAGGCCCGCGAGGTCGCGCTCCAGCGCCACGGGGTCTTGCCGGGGGAAGGCGGCGACCACTGGGGTGACGGCCGGGGAAACTGAAGGGGACACTGAAGGGGGCACTGACAAGGGCACTGAAAAAGGCACTGACGGCTCAGACACAAAAAGGCTCCGTGAACGGTGGGCCGGCGGGCGCTGCGCATCGCGAACCATGGCGCACATGCCGGTTGCCGGCTGGGGTGCCGGGCAAAGCGCCTCATTGTAGGTGCCCCACCCCTGCCAACCAGGGCTGCCAACCAGGGCTGCCAACCAGGGCCATCCAGGGGCCCACCGGTGAGCCACCAGGGGCCACGGCCCGCCTACATGCCCTTGAACAGATGGGCGTACAACCGGCTGGCCACCAGCTTGTCGTCACGCCCCTTGAGCGTGAGCGTGACCTTGCCCGACTCTTCGCGGCGCGCGCTGGCCACCAGCCGCGCCTGCACCACGGTGCTGCGATGCACCTGCCAGAAGGCCTGCGGGTCCAGCTGCGGCAGCAGTTCGCGCAGCGACAGGCGGATCAGATGCTCCCGCCCGGCCGTGACCACGCGCACGTACTTGTCGGCGGCCTCGAAATACAGCACCTCTTCGACCGGCACCAGGTGCACGACACTGCCGACCTGCGCCTGAACCACGACCAGCCGCGGCAGCGGCTGCGCGTTTGCAACGCCCAACCCCGGCGCTGCGCCCAGCAAGGCGCGCAACTGCGCCAGCGTCTGCGCCAGGTGGTCGGGGTGGGCGGCGAGCGGAGCCGAGCGGTCGGTGGCGGCATCGGCCAGCGGCGCGCCCTGGCCACCATCCTGACCACCCCTCCACCCTTGCTTCAGGCGGCCCTGCAGCCGTTGCACGCAAGCGGCCAGGCGCGCGCGCTGCACCGGCTTGACGAGATAGTCCACGGCCTGCGCCTCGAAGGCCTGCAAGGCGTAGTCGTCATAGGCCGTGACGAAGACCAGCAGCGGAAAGGGCGCTGCGTCGGGCCCGTCGGGCCAGTCTTCTGCCAGCGCCTGCGCCGCCTCCAGCCCGGTGCAGCCGGGCATGCGGATGTCGAAAAAACACACATCGGGCTGCAGCACCAGGCTCTGCGTCACGGCCTGCAGGCCGTCGCCCACCACGGCTGCGATCTGCAGCTCGGGCCACAGCGCAGCCAGGTCTGCCTGCAGGCCGGCGGCCAGCAGCGGTTCGTCTTCGGCGATCAGGCAGCGGGCGTGGGTCATGACGGGTCCTGCTCGGGCTTGGGTTTGAAATCGCTATCGGGCACCGGGCTGCGCATCGGCTCCAGCTGGGGCATCGGCACCATCCTGGGCATCGGATCGGGCATCGGATCAGGCATCGGCTTGGGCATGGGCATGGGCATGGGCTTGGGCATCGGCATCACCACGGTGACCACGACGCCGGTAACGGGCGCGCCGGCCGGCCCTTCGGCGCTCGCTGCCGCATCCTGCAGGCTCAGGCTGGCGGCAGCGCCATACAGCGTGGCGAGCCGCTGCCGCACCTGGCTCAGGCCAAAGTGGCTGCCCGGCGCGTCGCTCCGCTGCGGCTGCAGGCCCAGCCCGGTATCACGCACCACCAGCCGCAGTTCGTTGCCGTCTTGCAGTGCCTGCACCTGCACCAGGCCACCGGCCACTTGCGGCTCCAGCCCGTGCTTGATGGCATTTTCAACCAGCGGCTGCAGCAGCAGCGGTGGCACCGCCAGCTGCCGCAGCGCGTCGGGCAGGTCCAGCTGCACCTGCAGCCGCGGGCCCATGCGGATGGCCATCAGCGCCAGGTAGTCGGCCACGCGCTCGAACTCGGTGGCCAGCGGGTGCATGTGGCTGCGGCTGGCGCCCAGCGTCGCGCGCAAATAGGCAATCAGATGGTCCAGCATCTGCTGCGCCTGCTGCGGCTGCAATCCGATGAGCACCCGCAGGTTCGCCAGCGTGTTGAAAAGCATGTGCGGTTCCAGCTGCGACTGCAGCAGGCGCAGCTGCGTTTCGGCGGCCTGGCGCTGCGAGGCTTCAGCCTGCTCGCGGGCGCTGGCCAGACGTTCCAGCGAGCTCAGGACGACGAGCGAAATCACCGTGCCCAGCAGGCTCAGCACGAGGGTGATGCGCGTGTTCACCGAGTCCAGCTGCAGCAGGCTGGTCGACCGGTAGCCGGTCAGCGCGTCGCCCAGCATCATGCCCACCGTGGGCCCCAGCAACAAAGCCAGCAGCGTGCCGGGTATGGCACCGTGCCAGCCGCTGAAGTTGTCCAGCAGTGGCAAGCCCTGAGCGCGGCGTGTACGGTCCGACAGCCAGGCCGCGGCCACCCGCGCGAAGTCCACCACCAGCGTGCACACCAGACCGATGCTCAGCGAGTAGACCAGCTTGGCGCCGAAGCCACGGCCGTCGATGGCGGTCAGCAGCAACGCGATGCCCAGGCACAGCCCGCCCACCACCAGCAGATGGCGAATGGTGTTGACGCGCAGCTGGCGCCAGGTGTGGGCCAGTGCGCCAGCACCTGTTTGGGATGAACCGCCAGCACCCTGTCGCGATGAATCGCCAGCACCTGGTTGAGATGAACCGCCAGCACCTGTTTGGGACGCGCCGCCAGCACCTGGTCGAGATGAACCGCCAGCACCTGGTTCGGGTGTACCGCCAGCACCCTGTTCGGGTGCAGCGCCCGCACCCGGCTGGGACGCTCCGCCGGCGCCAGCGGCCGGCGCGCGGCCGCCGCGAGCCTCGGCTGCGCTGGAATCAGTGTGCATGGCGTGTGGCTGCGGCGCTGCCTCGGTCAGCCGCTTGCAGGGTCAGCGCCCGCAGGCCCAGGGCGCGGCCCAGGAAGATGCCACTCAAGGTGCCAAAGGCGAGTGCCAGCGGCAGCTGCGCCGACAGCGTCGACCGCCACTCGGGGTGCAGAGCCAGCGAGACGCCCGTGGCGTAGCGCAGGCTGAAGATGCACAGGATGATCACCAGCGGCACCCAGCTGCCGGGTAGTTGCAAGCGCTGCTCGGCAGCCAGCCAGCGGGCGGCCGCAGGCGTGGGCAAGCGGCGCCCCAGCTGGGAGGCAGCCAGCAACGCAGCCAGCCAGGCCCCAGCCACCAGAGGCTGCGCGACGAAGCCTGGCGCCATCGACCACAGCCCCAACACCAACAGCGCCAGCGGCAAGGCCAGCAGCTGACCGCGCCTGACATGACGCTGGCGGCGCTGCCAAAGTCCCAGTCCCAGCAGCGAGATCAACAACAGCCACACCCAGACCGGTGTGTGGGCAAGGATTTGAATCAACATGATGGGCGTCTCCTG
>JBBQMM010000278.1:0-5967 GCA_038328935.1 Burkholderiales bacterium | reverse complement strand
CGGGGCTGCGCTATGTCGACTGAGAGCGTTCTCAGGCGGCATTGCCGCCGCGCTCACCCCAGCCCTTTACCTGAAAGAAAGGGGATCAGACGAAACGGCCACCAGACTGGCGTCACAGCCGGGCTTTTGCTCCCTCTCCCTTAAAGGGAGAGGGGGCAAGACAAAACGGCCACCAGACTGGCGTCACGGCTGCGCTTTTGCTCCCTCTCCCTTCCGTGGGGAGGGCTTGGGGGCGAAGCGGGGGTTTGGAGCCGCATGCGGCCAGCCCGCTGAGCGATGCCGGCTTGCAGGCCGGCATGCGCACTGCAAGTGAGGGTGCAATGCCAGCAGCCTCTAACACGTGAAGGAAGAGCAGCACCATGGCCTATGAAAAGACCCCCGGCTGGCTGGACTGGTACGCCGGCCCCAGCAAACCTCACTTCCCGTTGCCCGTGGGCAGTGTCGATGCCCATTGCCATGTATTCGGCCCTGGCGACACCTTTCCCTTCGCGCCCGAGCGCAAGTACACGCCCTGTGACGCATCAGCCGCGCAACTGTTTGCGCTGCGCGACCACCTGGGCTTTGCGCGCAACGTCATCGTGCAGGCCACCTGCCATGGCGCCGACAACCGCGCCCTGGTGGACGCCTGCCTGAAGAGCGGCGGCATGGCGCGTGGTGTGGCCACCGTGAAGCGCGGCGTCAGCGACGACGAGCTGCAGGCGATGCACGCAGCGGGTGTGCGCGGCGTGCGCTTCAACTTCGTCAAGCGGCTGGTGGACTTCACACCCAAGGACGAACTGCTGGAAATCGCCGCCCGCATCACGAAGCTGGGCTGGCACATCGTCATCTACTTCGAGGCGGTGGACCTGCCCGAGCTGTGGCAGTTCTTCACCGCGGTGCACAACGACGTGGGTGCCACCATCGTCGTCGACCACATGGGCCGGCCCGATGTGAGCAAACCCGTGGACGGGCCCGAGTTCGAGCTCTTCATCCGCTTCATGCACGAGCATGCACGGGTGTGGAGCAAGGTGAGCTGCCCCGAGCGCTTGTCGGTGACCGGGCCGCCGGCCCTGCTCAGTGAACAGGTCGGGGTTTTGCCAAGTTATGGAGACGCGGTGCCTTTTTCTAGCGGCGTGGTGCCCTTTTACAGGGACGTGGTGCCCTTTGCGCGTCGCATCGTCGAAACCTTTCCCGAGCGCGTGTTGTGGGGCACCGACTGGCCGCACCCCAACCTGAAAGACCACATGCCCGATGACGGGCTGCTGGTGGACTTCATTGCGCACATCGCCACCACGCAGGTGTTGCAACACCAGCTGTTGGTCGACAACCCGATGCGCCTGTATTGGCCCGAAGAAGTTTGAGCGCACGCCCGCTTTCGCCGCACTACATTGGTGGTGAACAGGGGTGGTGAACAGGGAGGGTAAAAAACGGCGGTCACGCCAACACCGCGGCCCCTCTTGAATGCGTGAAGTGACGCCCGACATCATCGACAAGGAGTTCTGACATGGCCCTGGACAAACCGTACAAAGACGTGCCCGGCACGACCATTTTCGACGCCGAAGAAAGCCGCAAGGGCTACCACCTGAACCAGTTCTGCATGAGCCTGATGAAGGCCGGTAACAGGGCCCGCTTCCTGATCGATCAGCGCGCCTACCTCGATGAGTGGCCGATGACCGAAGCGCAGAAGCAGGCCGTGCTGGCGCGCGACCTGAACCGCGCCATTGCCGAGGGCGGCAACATCTATTTCCTGGCCAAGCTGGGCGCCACGCACGGCAAGAGTTTTCAGCAGATGGCCGGCAGCATGACCGGCATGAGCGAAGAGGAATACCGAGACATGATGATCAGCGGTGGACGCTCGGTCGAGGGCAACCGCCACGTGGGCGAGGGCGGCACCGCGCAGGCGCACCGCCAGCCGCAAGGCAGCGCCGCCAAGCCGGGGTTCTGAGATGGCCCGCATCTCAGCCGCGGTGTTCACCAGCCACGTGCCCGCCATTGGTGCTGCGCTCGACCAGGGCAAGGCATCGGAACCGTATTGGCAGAAGGTCTTCAGCGGCTATGACGTCTCCAGGCAATGGCTGAAGGACAACCCACCCGACGTCATCTTCCTGGTCTTCAACGACCACGCCACGGCCTTCAGTCTGGAGATGATTCCCACCTTCGCCATCGGCACCGCAGCCAGCTACCAGCCCGCCGACGAAGGCTGGGGCCCGCGGCCGGTGCCAATGGTGCACGGCCACCCGATGCTGGCCAGCCACATCGCGCAGAGCGTGATCCAGGACGACTTCGACCTCACCATCGTCAACAGGATGGATGTGGACCATGGCCTGACGGTGCCGCTGAGTTTGATGTGCGGCCCGCAAGACCCGGTCAAAGGCGCCTGGCCATGCCCGGTGATCCCTTTTGCGGTCAACGTGGTGCAGTACCCGGTGCCCAGCGGCCGCCGTTGCTACCACCTGGGCCGTGCCATCCGCAAGGCCGTGGAAAGTTATGACGAAGATTTGAACGTGCAGATCTGGGGCACCGGCGGCATGAGCCACCAACTGCAGGGCCCGCGTGCCGGCCTCATCAACGCCGAGTGGGACAACCGCTTCCTGGACCGCCTGATCGCCGAGCCCGAAGCGCTGGCGCAGATGCCGCACATCGACTACGTGCGCGAGGCCGGCAGCGAAGGCATCGAACTGGTGATGTGGCTCATTGCGCGCGGCGCCATGAGTGACAAACCACCGCGCGTAAAGCACCGCTTCTATCACGTGCCCGCATCCAACACGGCCGTTGGCCACCTCATCCTGGAGAACGCATGACCATTAAAGTGGCCCTCGCTGGTGCCGGCGCCTTCGGCACCAAGCACCTGGACGCGATCAAACTCATCGACGGCGTCGAGTGCGTGTCAATCATCGGCCGTGACCTGGCCAAGACGCAGGAAGTGGCCGATAGATACGGCGTCGAACACGTCACCACCGAGCTGGCCGAGAGTCTGGCGCTGCAGGCAGTGGATGCCGTCATCCTGTGCACGCCCACGCAGATGCACGCCGCGCAGGCCGTGGCCTGCATGCAGGCGGGCAAACACGTGCAGGTGGAGATACCGCTGGCCGACAGCCTGCGCGACGCCCACCACGTGGTGCAGATGCAGCAAGACACTGGCCTGGTGGCGATGTGCGGCCACACGCGCCGCTTCAACCCCAGCCACCAGTGGCTGCGCCAGCGCATCACGTCGGGCCAGTTCAACATCCAGCAAATGGATGTGCAGACCTACTTCTTCCGCCGCAGCAACATGAACGCGCTGGGGCAGGCGCGCAGCTGGACCGATCACCTGCTGTGGCACCACGCTGCGCACACGGTGGACCTGTTTGCCTACCAGGCGCGCAGCCCCATCGTGAAGGCCCACGCGGTGCAAGGCCCGATCCACGCCACGTTGGGTATTGCCATGGACATGAGCATCCAGCTGAAGGCCGCCAGCGGTGCCATCTGCACGTTGTCGCTCAGCTTCAACAACGACGGGCCCCTGGGCACCACCTTCCGCTACATCGGCGACAACGGCACCTATCTGGCACGTTATGACGACCTCTACAACGGCAAGGAAGAGAAGATCGACGTGTCGGGCGTGGCGGTGTCGATGAACGGCATCGAACTGCAGGACCGCGAGTTCTTCGCCGCCGTTCGCGAAGGGCGTGAACCCAACGGCAGCGTGCAGCAGGTGCTGCCTTGCTACGAGGTGCTGCACGACTTGAGCCGGCAACTGACTGAATGACAATCCGGCCCTTCCCACCACAAAGCCGCAAGGCGAGGACCTACCCATGAGCACAGCCCCGAGCACCCGCGTTGCACTCGTCACCGGCGGCGCACACGGCATCGGCCTGGCCATCGGCCAATGGTTCCTGAACGACGGCTGGAACGTGGCGCTGCTGGACAACAACGCGGACACGCTGTTGCCGGCCGTGCAGGCGCTGCAGCAGCCCAGCCGCCTGATTGCCGTGCATGCCGACGTGTCGATCCCCGAGCAGGTGGCCAGGGCCGTGGCCGATGTGGACGCCCGCTTTGGCCGCATCGACGCGCTGGTCAACAACGCCGGCGTGGCGGTGTTCAAGCGCATCGGCCTCACCACCTACGAAGAATGGCGTTATGTGATGGCCACCAACCTGGACGGCCCTTTCCTGTGCACGCAGGCGGTGGCGCCGGTGATGCTGCGCCAGGGTGGCGGCGCGGTGGTCAACATCGCCAGCATCTCGGGCATGCGCGCCAGCACCATGCGCGTGGCCTACGGCACCAGCAAGGCGGCCATCATTCACCTGACCAAGCAGCAGGCCATCGAGTACGGTAACGCCGGCATCCGCGTCAACGCAGTCGCGCCCGGCCCGGTGGAAACTGAAATGGCCAGGCAGGTGCACGACGAGACCATCCGCCGCGACTATTTCGACGCCATACCGCTGCGTCGTTATGGCACGGTGGACGAGATTGCCAGCGCGGTGGGCTACCTGTGCAGCCCGGCGGCGGCTTACGTCAACGGCCAGACGCTGGCGGTGGATGGCGGTTTCGACGCCAGCGGCGTGGGCCTGCCCACGCTGCGCAGAATGGGCGTTTGAGCGTTTATTAATTAGCGTCCTCCGGGCGTCTTAGCGCCTGCACCGCGGCGCGCAAGGTGCATGACCGCGGCCGGCTGCGCCTGGCGGGCCTGCTTTCTGTGCCAGCAGGGTGGAAAGAGCCATGAAATTCGAACATGGAATGTTCCTTTTTCATGGTTAAATGAAGCGATGCCAACGCCCATTTCCCGCCCGGAGCTGTACGACGACGTGTGCCGCGCGCTGGCCCGATCACGGGCCGTGGTGCTGGCGGGGCCGCGCCAGACCGGCAAGACCCACCTGGCGCGGCAGCTGCTGCCGCAGGGCTCACCGCGCTGGTTTGACCTGGAGAACCCGCTCGATGCACGGCGCCTCGAGCAGCCCTTCGTCACGCTCGAAGCGTTGACGCGGGAAGGCGGCCTGGTGGTGATTGACGAGGTGCAGCGTGTGCCGGCGCTGTTTCCGCAGCTTCGGGTGCTGATCGACCGCAGCGACGCGCCAGGCCAGTTCCTGTTGCTGGGCAGCGCTTCGCCGGCCTTGCTGCGTCAAGCGGGTGAGTCGCTGCTGGGACGCGTGGAAACCATCGAGGTGGCGGGTTTCGACCTCGCCGAAGCCTGTGGAGAAGCGGGTGCAGGCGGTTTTTCGTCGGCACGCGCCGAACGCCTGTGGTTGCGCGGTGGCTATCCACGGGCCTATCTGGCGGCGTCTGACGATGACAGCCTGGTATGGCGGCGCCAGGCAGTGGCCAACCATGTGGAGTTGGATCTGCCGCAGTTTGGAGTCAACATCGCCGCACCGGCCATGCTGCGCTTTTGGCAGATGCTGTCGCACACCCACGGCCAGGTGTGGAACGCTGCCGACCCGGCGCGGTCACTGGGCGTGTCGGAGCCCACCACCCGCCGCTACCTCGACACCTTGACGCAGACGCTGATGGTGCGTCAGCTTCAGCCCTGGCACGCCAACATCGGCAAGCGCCAGGTCAAAGCGCCGAAGATCTACTTCCGCGACAGTGGCTTGCTGCATGCGCTGTGGGGGGTGGCTACTCTGCCCCGGTTGCTGCAGCACCCGCACAGCGGTGCCAGCTGGGAAGGTTTTGCGCTTGAACAGGTGCTGCGCCTGGCGCGGCCCGATGCGGCCTACTTTTGGGCCACCCATCAGGGGGCTGAACTCGACCTGTTGATGTTCAAGGGCGGACGACGCATCGGCGTGGAGTTCAAGCGCGCCGACGCGCCGGGTCTCACGAAGTCCATGCACATCGCGCTGCAAGACCTGGAACTGGATGCGCTGTACGTGGTGTACCCCGGCGCGCACCGCTACCGCTTGGCCGAGCGTGTGGAGGTGGTGCCCTTGTGGGCTTTGCTGCCGCAACGGGCAACCTGAGAGCTTCCAAGGCCCCTGTCGGCGCCCGGCGTTCGCGGAGAAAAGAGGGCGT
>JBBQMM010000277.1:0-6001 GCA_038328935.1 Burkholderiales bacterium | reverse complement strand
TCGCGCCCCTGCGGCACATAACCCAGGCCCGCCAAGGCACGGCGTTGCGGCGCTGCGCTGGTGATGTCGGTGCCGTCGAAGACGACCTTGCCTGAACGCACCGGCAGCAGCCCCATCAGGCAGCGCAGCAAGGTTGTCTTGCCCACGCCGTTACGGCCCAGCAGCACGGCGCAGCCGCCGGTCGGCACGTCCAGCGCCACATCGCGCAGCACATGGCTTCCGCCGTAAAACTGGTTGAGTGCGGTCACTTGCAGCATATCCGTCGGCATCCTTTTTTCAGCGGCCCAGATAGACCTGAATCACGCGCGGATCGTTGCGCACCTGGTCCATCGGCCCTTCGCCCAGCAACTGGCCTTCGTGCAGCACGCTCACCAGGTCGGCTATGCGGGCGACGAAGTCCATGTCGTGTTCGACGACGACGATGGCACGGTCCGGCGCTGCGAGCTTTGCAATCAGCTCTGCGGTGCGTTCGGTTTCCTCGTCGGTCATGCCGGCCACGGGTTCATCGAGCAGCAGCACGCGGGGTTCAGCCGCCAGCAGCATGCCGATTTCGAGCCACTGCTTCTGACCGTGCGACAGCGTGCCGGCGATGCGCTTGCGCTCGTCAGCCAGGGCAATGGTCTGCAGCACTTCGTCGACGCGGCTGCGCTGCGTGCCGTTCAAGTGCGAGCCCAGCATCGCCCCCCAGCCCTGGCCCTTGCGCACCGCGAGTTCGATGTTCTTCGCCACCGGCAGTGCTTCGAAAACGCTGGGCTTCTGGAACTTGCGGCCAATGCCCAGGCGTGCAATGGCGGCTTCGTCCAGACGTGCCAGGTCTTGCGTCTTGTCGAGAAATACCTCGCCGCTTGTGGGGCGTGTCTTGCCGGTGATGACGTCCATCAGCGTCGTCTTGCCGGCGCCGTTGGGGCCGATCAGCGCGCGCGTCTGGCCATAGCGGATTTCAAGCGTCAGGTTCGTGATGGCAGCGAAACCGCCGAAGGCAACGTTCAGGCCGTTGACATAAAGCGCGGTGGCGCCGGCGCTGGCCGTCATGCGGGCTCCTTCCGGCGCAGCAGCGCCGCAGCGCTCCACAGGCCATTTCGCAAAGCCACGGTGATGACTAGCGTGGCGCCGGCCAGGATGAAGGGCCACAGGCTGGGCGCCTCGGCGCTGAGCCAGAATTTCAAGCCGTTGACGAGCACGGCGCCGAGCACCGCGCCCACTAGCGTGCCGCGCCCACCGATGGCCACCCACACCGCGATCTCGACCGACAGCATCGGCGAGACGATGCCCGGGTTGATGATGCCCACCTGCGGCACATACAGCATGCCGGCCAGCGCCGCTACCGCCGCCGACAGGCACCAGGCTGCCAGCTTGATGCGGTCGGTGCGGTAGCCCAGAAAGCGCAGGCGCGCCTCGTCGTCGCGCACGCCGACCATCGCGTCGCCCAGGCTTGAATGCGCCACCCAGCGCAGCAGCATGTAGACAGCAGCCAACGCCAGGCACGAGGCGCAGGCCAACCAGACCTGCGTGGCGCCATCGGCCAGGCGCAGCCCGGCCAGCGACGTGAAGCCGGTCAGGCCGTTGTTGCCGCCCAGGCCGAGGTCGTTGTTGAACAGCAGCAGCATCAGCGCGTAGGTCAGGGCCTGCGTGATGATGGAGAAGTACACGCCGTTGATGCGTGAGCGAAACGCGGCAAAGCCGAAGATGCCTGCAGCCAGCGCCGCACCCGCCAGGCCCAGCACCACCGCAACGGGCAGGCTGCTGAACACCTGCAGCGCCGCCGGAAACTCCTTCCAGCCCATGAAGAGCATGAAGTCGGGCAGCACCTGTGTGTCGCCGTACGCGGCGTTAAGCAGGTAAAAGCCCATCACGTAGCCGCCGATGCCAAAGAAAACGCCATGTCCCAGGCTGAGGATGCCCAGGCGGCCCCAGACAAAGTCCAGCGCCAGTGCCAGCAACGCGAAGCAAACGATCTGGCCGATGAGGTTCACCGCAAACAGCGACAGGTGCAGCATGCTGCCCGCGCCAAACACCAGGTGGGCCAGTGGCAAGTAGCCGGCCAGCGCCACGAACAGCAGCGCAAACACGTGGGGCCGCATGCGCAGCAGCCAAGGGGCCAGGTTCAGCATCTCGTCGGGCCCCCGTCAGACACGTGTCTTCAGCGCAAACAGGCCCTGTGGCCGGCGCTGGATGATGAGCACGATCAGCACCAGCACCGCCACCTTGGCAGTGACGGCGCCATATATCGGCTCGATGAACTGGTTGATCTCGCCTAAGGCGAGCGAAGCCACGGCCGTGCCCACCAGGCTGCCGGCGCCGCCCAGCACCACCACCATGAAGGCGTCGATGACGAAACTGGTACCCATCGACGGGTTGACGCTGGCAATCTGCGTCAGCACCACGCCGGCCAGCCCCGCCAGGCCCGCGCCCAGGCCAAACGCCAGGCGGTCGATGCGCTCAGCCGGCACGCCCAGGCTGCGCGCGGTGTCGCGCCGCTGAGTGGTGGCGCGCACCAGCAGGCCGAAGCGCGTGCGCCTGATCAACGCATAGGTGGCCGCGAAGATCAGCAGCGCCAGCGCGATGGCAAAGAGCCGGTTGTAGGTGACGAAGAAGCCTGCGAATACCTGCACTCCGCCGTTCAGAAACGAAGGCGTGATGAACTCGACGTTCTGCGGGCCGAAGCCAAGCTGTACCGCTTTCACCAGCGCGATGCTGACGGCCCAGGTTGCCAGCAGCGTCTCGAGCGGCCGGTGGTAAAGGTGGCGGATGACACACACCTCCAGCAACATGCCGCACAGCGCGCAGACGACGAAAGCCACCGGGATGGCGATGAAGATGTAGGCGTCGAATAGCCCAGGCGCATGCGCCTGCAGCAGCTGTTCAACCAGGTAGGTGGCGTAGGCCCCGATCATGATGAATTCGCCGTGGGCGAGGTTGATCACACCCAGCAAGCCGAACACGATCGACAGCCCCAAAGCGGTGATCAGCAGCACGCCGGCATAGCTGAGCCCGCTGAAGAGCACCGACGACCAATGGCCCAGCTGCAGCCAGCGGTCGACCGACTGCAAGGCGATGCGGGCTGCACTGGCAAGCTCGGGGTTCAAGTTGGCGCCACCCGCTTCCAGGAAGTTGGCCAGCAGCGTGCGTGAGGCCTCGCTCGGGGACTGCGCGATCACCGCCAGGGCGCGCTGCTGCTCGGCCGGGTCGTCGCTGCCCAACCCGCGTTTGGCCAGGGCCAGCAGCAAGGTTTGCTTCACGTTGGCGTCGGTCTCTGCGGCCAGGGCGCGGTTGACGACGGCCGGGTTCAGCGTCTTGAATGCGCGGTCGATTTGCTGCGCAGCACTGCGCCTTTGCGCGACCTCGGCGCTGAACAGGTCAAGCTGCGCCGTGGCTGTGGCCAGCTGGCGCTGCAACACGATGCTGGGCACCAGCGGACCGTCTCCACCCGGGCAAGTGAAACTGCCACCGCGCAGGCTGGCCAGCAAACCGGCAGCCCAGGCGCGGTCGTCGGCGACACCGGCTTCCAGCACGCGGGCCAGCGCCGAAATCTGGCCCGCCGGGCCGCTGCACAGCTCAGCCGCCAATGCCTCTTTTTCGGCTGATGGCAGCGGAGCGGCGTAGGCTGCTCCGCTGCCCAGCAGCCACAGCACTGCGACCCCCAGAGCCCGCCACAGCATCGTCATGAGCCGGTGCGTTAGGCCTTGCCGATGTACGGGCTGAACGGGATCGGCTTTTCCAGATCCTTCGATTTCCAGAGGATGTCGAAGCCCTGCTTGGCGTTGATCGACCCGATCATGTTGCCGCGCCACAGGTACTGGTTGGTCAGGTCCATCTTCGCGGTGTAGCCGGCGGGGTCGGCCACGGTCATGCCGGGTAGGGCCTTGCGCACGGCGGCGGGCGCCACGGACTTGGCCTTGGTCGCCGCGGCAGCCCATAGATTCAGGCCCATGTAGGTGCTGACCATGGGGTCGATGACCATGTCGGGCCGGTGCTTGAGCTTGTTGGTGGTGACGTAGCTGGCCCATTCGGCCTTGAGTTGCTTGTTCAGCGGCGTGTCAATATTCTGGAAGTAGCACCAGCAGCTTAAGTGGCCCACCAGCGGCGTGGTGTCAAGGCCTTCAAGGTCGCTGTCCACCACGTCCAGGCCCAGGATGGGAATGTCGGTGGCGCGTACGCCCTGGTTGATGGCTTCTTTGAACATTGCCGGCACCGAGTCGCCCACAACGGTCATCACGACGATAGCCTGGCCGCCGGGCTGCGCCGCGAAGGCCTTGATCTCGCGAATGATGGTCTGGAAGTTCGAATGGCCGAAAGGCACGTATTGTTCACGCAGCGCCGAGTCCGGCACACCCTTGGTCTTCAGGTAGCCCTTGAGCATCTTGTTGATGGTGCGCGGCCAGACGTAGTCGCTGCCGATCATGAAGAAGCGCTTGGCTTCGCCGCCGGCCGGGCTCATCAGGTATTGCACCGCAGGCAGCACCGAGCTGCTGGGCGGCGAATTCAGGTAAACGACATTCTTCGACTGCTCTTCACCTTCGAAGTGCAGCGGGTAGAAGAGCAGGCTGTCCAGCGACTCGACAACCGGCAGCACCGACTTGCGCGACACCGACGTCCAGCAGCCGAATATCGCTGCAACCTTGTCGCTCTGGATGAGCTGCTTGCCCATCTGTGCGTACATCGGCCAATCGGAACCCGGGTCGACAACCACGCCCTCGACCTTGCGCCCGAGCACGCCGCCCTTGGCATTGATCTGGTCGATGGTCATCAGCGCGATGTTCTTCAACAGCGATTCGTTGTTGGCCATCGCACCCGACTGCGAGAACAGCAGGCCGAGCTTCACGGGCCCGCTGTTTTGCGCGAAGGCAGGCTGCGCCAAGGACGCGGCCGCCACGCCAGACCCGACCGCCGACAGGAAATTACGTCTCTTCATTGCTTGACTCCGAGGGGGGTGAAAGAAGCGAGAAACAAAAAAAGTCCGCACCAATGCACTTGGTTGCGGGCCTGTTTGCCGTTGTTGCCGCGGACGCCTTTGTCCTGGGCAAGGTGTCCGGGCGCTACCCTGGAAGGCAGGCGGCTTGGGACACGCAGACCGTAAGCAATTCGGGTGCCAGCGGGCGCGGCATTTGTGTGAAACCCAACGCCTGCCGAGAGCGCACGTGTCTTGCATGCACCCCTGTCCAGAACGCCATTGCGCACCAAGGGCCTACCAAAGGGACCGCATGTGCCCAGCCTGGTGCGCCGGTGCCCCAACTTCATCCGCCAAGCGTTTCGCCGCGGCAAAACAATTTGCTCGACCCGACCCATGCCCCACCGACCGCACGCCAGCGCGCCGATCCAGATCGGTGTCCTCTACGCCACCAGCGGCGTCACCTCGGCCGTTGAAACCACGCAGCAGCAGGCCACGCTGCTGGCCATCGCCGAGATCAGTGCCGCCGGAGGCGTGCTTGGCCGAGAACTGCAGCCGGTCTGCGTAGACCCGGCCTGCACGCCGCGGCAGTACGCGGCGTTCAGCGAGTCGCTGATCCTCGAACACGGCGTGCGGCTGATCATGGGCTGCTACATGTCAAGCACGCGCAAGGCGGTGATTCCAGTGGTCGAGCGCCACAACGCGCTGTTGTTCTACGCCACGCCCTACGAGGGCTTCGAGTTCAGCCGCAACGTCTTCTACGCCGGTGCCGCGCCCAATCAGAACATCCTGCCGCTGGCGGCCTACATGCTGTCGCGCCACGGCCCGCGGGTGGCGATGGTGGGCTCGGACTACATCTGCCCCTACGAGTCGAACCGCGTGTTGACCGACCTGCTGGTCGAGCGCCGCGGCGAGAAGGTCTGCGAAGCCTACCTGCCACTGGACGCGCCCTACACCGCCTTCCGGGAGGTAGCCGCGCACATCGCCGCGCGGCGGCCCGACTTCGAATCTGAAATGGAGCCCCGCCCGCCCCGGCGAGCGGATCGACCTCTTCCAGGAACGCGCCGGGCGGAGCGGCTGGCCCCGGTGGAAATGGGTCGGTGCCCGGAACAC
>JBBQMM010000276.1:0-6029 GCA_038328935.1 Burkholderiales bacterium | reverse complement strand
CGCAGGGTTCGAGCGTGACCCATGCCGTGGCTCCGCGTGCGTTGAGTCCTTGCGCAGCTGCGTCGCGCAGCGCCATGACTTCGGCATGCGAGCCGCCGGCCTGCTGCGTGGCCCCCCGCCCCAACACTTGTCCGTCTTCGGTGCCGATGAGGCAGCCCACGCGCGGGTTGGGTTCGGTGATGCCGATGGCGCTCTCGGACAGCGTCAGGGCTTCAAGCAGGCGGCGCTGGTCCAGCGGTGTGGTCATGGCGCCAGTCTAGGCGCTCAGGCGTGCAATTAGGGGCGTGAACTCTGGGCGTGAACTCAAGGCCGTGGTGGATGGTGCGCAGCGGTGACCGCACCCGGGCATAGGCTCTTGGCCACGCCATCGCCTGCAGCCATGAGCAGGAAATTCTGAAGACTCAAAGGAGTTTTGATGTTGGCATTGATGTCCTTGGCGGGCTTGTAGCGACAGGCTCGCAACAGAGACGCCGAAACCGCGGCATCGTCATCGGTGATCAATCCAGGGTTGGGGCCGAACTGAATCGAACCCGTCCAGCTCGGGCTGAGGTTGTTGGCGTCTGCGTACAGGCGCACGACGCAGAAATACTCGATCGCAGTACCGACGTTGCCGACCAGGGGATCGATGAAACAGGTCCCTGCCCTGCGCGTGGCTGGGTCGGACGAGCTGGTGTAGTCCACGCTCATTTCCAGGTTGCGCCCTGCCAGGAATGCACCAAGCTGAGCCGCAGTCGACTGAGGGTTCAGCGCGACAGCATCGGTGATCGCAAGGGGGTTGGGATGGTCCGGACCTATTGCCGCGCGCAGGTACCCGGTAACCAACTGCGCCTTGCCGTCGGTGCACAGGCCGTCAACGCAGATCGACGTGATGAGGCCCGACAAATTGTTGAACACCAGCGAAGTCACGGGCCCCGCTGGCTGCGGGGGCGTGAAAGAGCTGCTGTCCCCGACACCCGGAACCGCGCCTCGCGGAATGTCTCTATGGCGCCCGAGCGGCTGCCGGGCCGGCGAGCCATTAGGCGGCACGGACAACGACGCCGCGAGGGCGGGCGCAATACGCGCCACAGCCGTGAACAGTTGCACCTGCTGCGCCGCGCCGGCGCGGTCGGTCCACTGCACAGTGACCGACAGCGTCTTCATGGGGGGCGAGCCGTTGGGGCCGGCTGCCAGCACCGTGCGGGTGCGCAGGTACACGGCGTTCGCCGCAGGGGGCGTCACATCGTCAGGACCATCGCTGACGACATCGGTGTAGTCCACCTGCCCTGCTATGGCGGTGACGCTGGTAAACGTGCGCCAGGTCTCGATGCCTTCCTGAGCCAGGCGCACGGCTTCTGCGCGTTGTCGAGACAGGTCGCCATTGCTGCGCAGCGTGGCTTGTACACCCACCACCGCCAGCATACCCAGCGACATGACCACCAGCGCCAGCAGCGCTTCGATCAGCGACACGCCGCGAGCAGACTTCTGACTGCGGTTGCCGGAATGTTCGATGCGCCAGGTCACTTGAAGTCCTTCCAGTCACCCTGCATGGGGACAAAGGAGCCGCTGCTCAGGCGAGTGGCATTGATGACCGACTGCTCGTACCGCACCGTGGGTGCGGCTGCAGCTGTCAAGTCGCCTTCGACGAGGGCTGCGCCATTGATGGTGCCGCTGCCTTCCCAGTTGCCACTTCGTGTGTAGACCACACCGAAGATGTTGACGCCTGGTGAGAGGAAGCGCACACGGCCTTCGACGACGATGGTGGCGGGGCCCGCAGCGGCTGGGTTGGCAGCGGCCGGTAAGGAGCCAATGTCACCGGCCGACTCCAGCACCAGGTCACCCGGAATCCAGATCACCCGGTTCGGGTTGGCGGCGACCAAGTCACTCAGAGCCGCACGACAGCCCGCATTGGGGCAGACAAGCACCCGGGCGGCGGGTTGCTCGCGGTAGGTGGCTGGCGCCAGCCCGAATACCGAGCCGAAGACCCGGTCCCAGTTCAACGGCACAGCCGGCAGTGCCAGCAGACCGGCCAGGTTCAAGCCATTGGGGACCAGCGTGCCGTCGCCGGCCACCACCGACCGCGCCGGCGGTGTGCCGGGTGCGCTGAGCAGCGTGAAGCCGACGGTATTGACGGCCCCTGCTGCTTGAATGGTGATGCCGCCGGCGGCAGCGTCGCTGTTCTGAACCACCGCGGCGCCGCCGCCCACGACGTTGCCATAAACCGTCAGCGCCGCCGCCGGGGGCGTGGTGACAGCAGGTTTCAGGGCCAGCAGCGTGGTGTGCTGGGCGCGGCCTTCGGAGTCTCTGGGCGCGTCTGTAAAGTCGTCCAGGCATTCTTCGGTCATGCGCACACAGCCATTGACCTGAACGCGGACAACGCCCTCCCGGGGGTTCGGAGTGAAGCGCAGGCGAAAGGCTGGGTGCAGGCCTGCTGCAGCGGGTTCAGCCAACACGGGGTCGGTGTCATCGGGGCAGGTGCATGACCAGGCTGCCCCCGTCCACACACAAGTGGGTTTCAGCTCCTTGGCGGGATTGGTGACCTGCTTGCGCGGCGTGATGGCACCGCTCACGCTGTCGATGCTGAGATAGCGCTGGCGGAATGACGTCGACCCGGCAACAGCCGCAGCTTCGGTGCAGTTGTTGCCAATCCGGCCGCCGTTGAGCAGGGCGGTGGCCCACTCCATTCCGGCTTCAGCGGTTTCAAATGCCATCGAGGCCCGGTATTGGTTCACTGAAGTTCGCTGCTCGAAAATCAGGTTGCGGCTGGTATAGGCCGAGACCAGCGCGATGACAAAGAACAGCAACAGCACCACTGCCAGCGTCGCGGCGCCAAGCTGCCGTTGGCCGGCGCGCGCGGCCCGTGCATCGGCAGCGAACCGATTCAAGGCGGGCATGGCTGCGTGTCCGAGTTGGCGTTGAACACGGGCAAGTTGTTGCGTACACGAGCCACCGCCTGCATGCGACGCTTGACCCGAGGGTCGGAGGCGGCTTCGGCCTCCATGGTCACGGCATACGAGCGAACGGTGCTGCGAGGCCAGCAACTCATGGTGCCGTCAGGGCATAGCTTGGGGCAAGGGATAGGTTCGCTGTCATTGATGACGGGCGTGAACTGCAAGGCCGTAACCTTGACCGTGCTGCTGTCGGTCAGGTCTTGCCAACCACCAGTTGACAGACTTGTCTTGATTCGTCCGTTGTCCAGCTTGAAGCCCCAGGTGCCCTGGTCCAGAGGATTGAGCCAGAACTTGAAGGTGATCTGGTCCCTGGCCACGTTGACATTGACCAGTTTTTCATCAGCCCAAAAGCGGCCGGGCTGCCCGCTGGCGGTGGGGAGTAAGGAGACGCTGCGATTCTCTTCCCACAGGCCGGCCCGACGAATCTGGCGCGTCATGATGTCCATGCTGGCTCGCATGTCCTGCTGCAGCTGGGTTTCCAGCAACAGCCGCCGGTTGTCCGTGAGTTGATTGCCTACCAGCAAGGTGGCTGCAGCCACGATGAAGAGCCCGATGGTCACACCGACCATCAACTCGACCAGCGACATGCCTCTTTGACGCGCAGACGCCGCGGCAGCGCTGCGTGGCGGTCTAGCGGTTGCGTTCATGGATTGCAGCTTGGCAAGTCGATGCGCGAGCCTGCGGGCGCGCAGACGGTCGGCCGCCCTGACTGCCCGACCTCGATTCGCATCGACCTGTCGGCGTCGATCTTGGTGTCGACCTTGAATTTGTTCAAGGCCGCCGGGTCGGTATCGACGATCAGATTCACCAGACTGCCCATGGCAGGTTCGAAGCCCATCGCCCAGGTCAAGGGGCGCTGTGGAGGAATGCTGAGCAGCACTTTGGAGGACTTCGGAACCTGGACCGTGCGGATTTCCACTGCCCCTGGGTTGCCCGCGCATGCGGCGCCCGGGCCCAGGCTGCAGTTGCAACCCAGGAAACTGTCTACTGCCGTATAAATCGTGTAACAGGTCATTGCCAACGCGGGGTCCAGGTTGAAGTCGATGCGCCCGTAGGTTCTGCGGGCAATGGCTTCAGTGCGCGCCAGGTGCAAGTCCGTCACCAACTGCGCGTTGATGGCACGCAGGCGGCGCACTTCGATCATTTCCCGCATCGAGGGCGCAGCAAGGGCCAGCAGGATGCCGAGCAAGGCGACGACGATCATGGTTTCGATCAGCGTGAAGCCGGCCCTTCTGCCGCTGCCACGGCGCAGCTTGGACGAAGCCTTGGGTGCTCCCATGGTCACTTTGCCCAGCACCTGCCCGCATCGGGGTCGTTGGGTTCCCAGTCGATTTCCGCGGCCCCCGAGCCGTAGCGCAGGTTGCCACCCACGGCCCGCACACCCATCTTGCCGCAGGCGGTGTCTGCCGCTTGCCCACCCACCGCGGTGGCGGTGACGGTGTAGCCTGCGGCCGTGTTGCCGGTGACGGCCAGGTTGTAGCGGCCGTTCGCGGTGGTCGTGCTGGTATTGGGTAGCGTGTTCGCATCGGCCGGCGAATTGAGGTTGCCGTAGGTGGGGCTGTTGGCGCGGAACCGTTCTTGCGCCTGTTGAACCGCGGTCAGGCCGGCAATGCCTTCGGCGCGGCGCCCTTTGCGTACCGAATCGAGGTAAGACGGAAAGGCCACGGCCAGCAAGACGCCCATGATCACGACCACGATCATCAATTCGATGAGCGTGAAGCCGCTGCAGGCGCTCCAGCGGCGCAGGGCCGGTCTCGGCGCTTTCGAGGTGCCGGCCGCAGGCGGCATCAGGGTTCGTGAAAACATGCCTGCATTGTGTGCAACGTCCGGTTACAGCCAACACCGTTCGTCGGCACCTGGGCGCCGCCGGTCAACCGACCCCGCGACCACGGGGGGTCGGTGCTCAGGGTCTTGCGCCCGCGACTGCAGCGGCTGGCAGCTGCCGGATCAGCAGCCGGGGTAGCCTTTCACCGACGTGGCCGTGTCGGGCACGCAGTGGCGTACGCGGCCCATCACGTTGACGACGGCATGCACGGTGTGCGTGGGCGAGGTTTGCAGCTTGATGGTGCCGGTGGGGGTGCTGGTGCCCAGGTCGGGGCTGAAGACGATGGAGCGGACGTTGGTCTGCAGTTTCACGGGGTGTGTGTTGTCGTAGCGCACGCTGCGGGCCGCGGCCTGGCCGTTGCTGCACTGCGCCACGCCGCTGGCGGCGCAGGTGCAACTGTCGGCAGCGCCGGCGTGCACCACGTAACAGCTGCCGTGCTGGTCCTGGATAAAGCTCATGCGCAGGTTGCGGCGCTCGGCCACGGCGCGGCTGCGGGTCAGCTGGATGTCGGTTTCCAGCTGCGCTGCCGCGCCGTCCAGGTGGCGGTGCAGCCGGGATTGCTGAAAACCGGGCACCGCGGCGCTCAGGCTGATGGCCGCTACCACCAGCACCATCATCGCCTCGATGAGGGAGGTGCCGCGCTGCTGGCGGGCGGTGGGTGCTACGGCAAAGGTGCAGGTGTTCATGACGGCGGCTCCTGGGGGTGGTGTGAAGTGCTGAGCCGCACTGTAGAAAAGGGCGCGTCGCCGCGCGATCCCGCTGCGGGGGTGTTCGGGGCTGTCTGTCGGGGGCCCCCGGACTGGGCACCCCCCGTTGGGGGGGCCGTGTGGGGGGCGTGGGGCGTGGGGGGTGGCCGGTGCCAGCCGCCCCTTCAGATGTCGCGAATCAGCTGCCTGAAGGCGTCGACGTCCTCGAACTCGCGGTACACCGACGCGAAGCGCACATAGGCCACCTTGTCGATGCGCTTGAGTTCGCGCATCACCAGTTCGCCCAGGCGCGCGCTGGGCACCTCGCGCGCGCCGCTGGCGAGCAGCTTTTCCTGGATACGTTCCAGCGCAGCGTCGATCTGCTCCATGCTCACCGGCCGCTTGCGCAGCGCCAGTGTCATGCTGGCGCGCAGCTTGTGGGCGTCGAAATCGACCCGGGAGCCGTCTTTCTTGGCCACCGCAGGCAGCGCGATCTCGGGTCGCTCATAGGTGGTGAAGCGCTTCTCGCAATGCACGCAACGCCGACGGCGGCGGATGACGTCGCCTTCGTCGCTTTCACGGGTCTCGGCA
>JBBQMM010000275.1:0-6062 GCA_038328935.1 Burkholderiales bacterium | reverse complement strand
GCCAGCGCCACGGCTTCGCTGACGGCGCCGTGCTGCTCGATCAACGCGTCGGGCACACCCAGCCAGCGCGCTTTGGCGTCGTTGCTGTAGGTCACCCAGCCGCCTTCCAGCCAATCGCTGCTGCCGGCGACGGCGGTGCAGGCGGCGGCTATAAGGCCCCCGGTGCAGCTTTCGGCCGTGGCCAGGCGCCAGCGGCGGTTGCGCAGCGCTTGTGCCAGCGCCAGCACGGCGGGCTCGAAGCAGTTCAGTTCCACAGTCGACTCCCGGCTGCCATGACGAGCAGCGTGCAACCCGCAGCCACCAGATCGTCGAACAGGATGCCCCAGCCCTGGCGCCAGCCGATCGGCTGCCCGGGGCGCAACTTGTACAGACGGTCGGCCCAGCCGACGGGGCCCGGTTTGGCGGCATCGAAGTACCGGAACAGACCGAAGGCGAGCAGTTGCGACCAGAAGCCGCCGTCCACCAGCCACAGCACGAGCCAGAACGCCAGCACCTCGTCCCAGACGATGGCCCCCGGGTCTGCCAAGCGCAGGTGTTGTGCGGTCACCGTGCAGGCCCACAGGCCGGCCAGCAAGCCCAGCAGCAGCAGGCCTGCCCAGGCGGGGTCCGTCAGGTAGCGGTCAAGCACCAGAAAACTGAGCCAGGCCCAGAGCGTGCCCACCGTGCCTGGCGCCTTGGGCGACAGCCCGCTGCCCAGCCCCAGGGCGAGCAGGTGAGCGGGATGTCTGAGCATGAAGGACGCATTGGGCCGCAAGGCCGCATTCGGCCGCCCGGCGTGAGAGGCGGCGCCGGCTGCGCCGGCCACGCCGGAACCGTCGATGTCGGGCTGGGCATTCATGCGCTGAAGTGATCGAAGCTGCGCCAGTCCGATGCAGGCAGTTCGCGCCCTGCGCTGTCGACGATGCGCAGGCCTGTACCGGCCTCGATGCGGCCGCAGCAGCTGACGGCAACGCCGGCGTTGAGTGCCGCGGCGCGTACCTCGTCGTGGCTGCGGGCCGGTGCTGTAAACAGCAATTCATAGTCGTCACCGCCGGCCAGCAGGCACTGTTGCTGCACCCGCTCAGGCTGCGCCGCCAGCCACTCGCTGCGGGGCAGCAGCGCCAGTTCAACCACCGCAGCCACGCCCGAGCGCTGCAGCACGTGGCCCAGGTCGCCGATCAGTCCGTCGCTGATGTCGATGGCGCTGGTGGCCAGGCCGCGCAAGGCCAGCCCCAGCGACACACGGGGCTGCGGCAACTCCATCGCGCGGCGCGTGGCGTCGAATGCCGCACTCGACAGCGACAGGGTGCCGCGAAAGGCTTCGAGCGCCAGGCGTGCGTCGCCCAGCAGACCGCTGACCCAGAGATCATCACCCGGCTGCGCGCCGCTGCGCAGCAAGGCGCCGCCGCTGGGCACCTCGCCCATCACCGTGATGCAGATGTTCAGCGGCCCGCAGGTGGTGTCGCCGCCGACGAGCTCGATGCTGTGCAGTTGCGCCAGCGCCAGCAAGCCGCGGGCAAAGGGCGCCACAAACGCCTCGTCGGCCCGCGGCAGCGCGAGCGCCAGCGTGAAAGCCAGCGGCAGCGCGCCGCACGCCGCGAGGTCGCTGAGGTTGACGGCCAGCGCCTTGTGGCCCAGCCGATCCGGCGCCACCGTGCTGACAAAGTGGCGACCCTCCACCAGCATGTCGGTGCTGACGGCCAGCTGCATGCCCGCGTGCGGCACCAGCAGCGCGCAGTCGTCGCCGACGCCAAGCGCAGCGCGTTGCGCGCTTTGGGTGAAGTAGCGTTTTATGAGATCGAATTCGCTGAGCATCGGGTCTGTAGCGGGCTGGGGATTCAAAGTCGTTCCAGTGTCGCGAGCAGGTTGGCCAGCTCGACTGCCGAGCGTACGTTCATCTTGTCGAAGACGCGGGACCGGTGCACTTCGACAGTGCGCACACTGATGCCCAGTTCATCGGCAATCAGCTTGTTGGGCCGGCCGTCGGTGACGAGTTTCATGACCTCGAGCTCGCGCTCGGTCAGCTCGGCCAGCGCTTGTTGGTGTTCGCGCTTGCCGCGGCGGCCGAGCAGGGCTTGCGCGCTGCCTTGCAGGGCCAGTTCCACGCGGTCGACGAGCCCGTTGTTGGAAAAGGGCTTCTCCACAAAGTCGAATGCACCACGTTTCACCGCGGCCACCGCGGTCGGCACATCGCCGTGGCCGGTGAGAAAAATCACCGGCAGCAGTGGCAACAAGCCGCGTTCGGCAAGCCGCTCGAACAGCACGATGCCGCTGGTGCCCGGCATGCGAACGTCCAGCACCAGGCACGATGGCGCACGCGGCCAATCGGGTTTGCCGGGCATCGACTGTTGCGTCAGCCAGCTCTCGAAAGCCTCGGCGCTGGCAAAGCCTTCAGACAACAAGCGTCGCGAGCGCAGCAGCCAGGCCAGCGCTTCGCGCACCACCTCCTCGTCATCGACCAGGTAGACCACGGGCAGGCCCAGGCTGGGCTCGGTGCTCGACACGATGTGCGCTGCGCTGCGTTGGGTGTGTGGGGTTGGGGAATTGCTCGGCGGGCAAGCGGTGAGCGCCTGCAGGCTGCTCAAGCCGCTGCGTGCAGGCGCGAAGTGTCGCCGTTTTCTCCGCCCTTGCCAGCGCCCCCTGGCGGCGTTGCCGCAGCCAGGGGCCAGAGGCGCTTGGCCTTCGGGCCGTCCAAGTCCGCGCAGGCGGACTCGGAGCCGCGGCCCTCAGCCCCCCGAGGGGCATGAGTAAAGTAACCAAGTGACATTTACTCATTGGGGCCCCCAGGCGGCGTTGCCGCGCCCCCCGAGGGGGCATGAGTAAAGTAACCAAGTGACATTTACTCATGCGCCCGCGGCTTGGGCAGAGTGAAGCGGAATTCACTGCCCACTCCAGCCGGCCCGGGGCCGAAGTCCAGCGCGCCGCCATGTTGCTCGATGACCGTGCGGCACAGGCTCAATCCGAGCCCCATGCCTTCTGCGCGCGTGGTGAAGAAAGGGGTGAACAACTGCTGCGCCACCTCCGGCGCCACACCCGGGCCCGCATCGGTGACCGTGAACTGCACCCAGCGCGGGTTGTCGTCGGCCACGCGAAGCTGAAGCACCCGCTGCGCCATGGGGGTGTGCTGTTCCATGGCCTGAATGCCGTTGCGGCTCAGATTCAGCAGCACTTGCTCGACCATCGTCCGGTCGCAGCGCACGCTGCTGTTGGTGGTGGGTGCGGTAGCGGTGGCGTGAGCAGGGGTGGAAGCGGTGGTGGTAGCGGTGGTGGTAGCGGTTGTGGGAGCGGTTGTGGGAGCGGTGATGAAAGCGGTGGTGAAAGCGGTGGTGAAAGCGGTGGCGGTGCCGGCCGCGGCGGCGTCTGCGCCTTGCGGCAATTCCACATCGACCCGGGCTCCGCTCTTGCGCGCCTGCAGCCGCACCAGTGGCAACACCGCTTCGAGCAGTGCGGCGACGGCAACGGTTTCGTGCTGTTGCTCGCGCCGGCGCACGAAGTCGTGCACGCTCTTGATGACGCGGCCGGCGCGTTCGGCTTGTTCGGCGATGCGCGTCAGCGCCTGCTGCAACAACGCGCTCGCCTGCGGGTCGGCCTGGGCCAACACATTCAGCGAACCGCTGGCGTAGCTGGCTATGGCGGCCAGCGGCTGGTTCAACTCGTGGCTGAGCAGCGAGGCCATTTCGCCTACCGTGGCGAGCCTCGCCGTGGCTTGCAGCCGCTCTTGCTGCTGGCGCGACAGCTCTTCGATGCGACGCTGGGCGCTGAGCTCCAGCACGGCGCTCATCCAGCCGGTGTGCCGGCCCTGGCTGTCGACCAGCGGCGCTTCGTAGATCATGACCGGAAAACGCTCGCCGTTCTTGCGCACGAACACGGTCTCGAAGCCTTCGCGGGCCTGCGCTGCGGCCTGACTGCCGGTGTCGGCCAGACGCAGATTTTGCCGCTGCCGGTATTCGTCCAGCGACTCGGCGGGCCAGTAGGGCTGGGTTTCGCGCGCCGCCCTCAGCTCGGGTGTGCTGTAGCCCACCATCGCGCAAAAGGCCGGGTTGGCGTAGGTGACCACGCCTTGCAGGTCGCGGGCGCGCAAGCCGGTCGACAGTGAATCCTCCATCGCCTTGCGAAAGGCCAGTGCGTCGGCCAATGCGCGTTCGGCCTGGGCCCGCCTGCGCACGTCGCGCGCCAGCATCAGCACCACTGCAAAGAGCGCCAGCGACAGGCCCAGCACCAGTGCGGTGGCCAGGTTGGGCACCAGACTGGGCCGGCCGCTGACGCTGTCCGCGCGCAGTTGCAGCGGCGTGCCGGGCAGGTCGACCACGCGCTCGGCCATGTACACGCTGGCGCCGCGCGCGTGGCCAACGCGCGCCACCCGTGTGCCGTCGCCCTCGACGATGGAGAGCTCGTAGCGCCGCGAGTCGGCACCCTGCATCGCCACTTCCAGCAGCCGAGCCAGGCGCAGGGTGCCGACCACGAAGCCGGCGTCTCGTCCGGCCACCTGCAGCGGGATGCAGACGTCGATGACTTCCTGGCCCAGCCCGGCGGGCAAGGGCGCGAAGTAGCTGCGCGAGAACATCGGAGCGTGGGCGCGTCGAGCTGCCGTGCAGGCCCATTCGGCTTCCAATTGCAGGTCTGTTCGCGGCAGCACCGCAAACAACGCTGACGACGCGGGGGAGTCGAGCGACAACTGCACCGCCATGTCCAAGCTGCGCAGCTCGATGCGGCCCACGCCGGCATGGCTGCGCAGCAGCGCCCTGGCGGAGGCCGGGCCGTTGCTGCCAGCCGCATCTTCAACCGCCACGGCCTGCAACTCTTGCAGCGTGCGCATCATCTCCCGTCGCATCTCGGCGGCCCCTTCTGCTGCGACGTTCTCGGCCTCCTCTTGCGCGCGGCCGGACTCGTAGTTCAAGGTCAACGCCAGCAAGAGCCCCTGCGCGACCACCAGCAAGAGCAGCAGCGCGCCCCAGAGCAGCGCGCGGCGCAGGCGGCCAGGCCGGCCAGGCAAGCCCTGAAGCTCACCGGTTTGCGCCGTTGCAGCAACGGCTTTGTCGTGGTCGGGCACCCGTGCGCTGACGGTCATGGGGTCGCTGTCCATCGAAACCAAGTATTCATGCGCCCCCGGTCTAGACTGCTAAGCTGTTTCTTGCATGGGCCGAGCCCCTTGCGTCAACGACACTGGGACCCCCTGAACGCCGCGTCGAGCCGGGCCCGAAAAAGGGGCTTCATGGGCTGTGGCTGGAGCAAACACTGATGAACACGAACGACGAACAAGCAAGAGACAAGGGCGCCGAAAAAGCGAGCGACAAGGCCGCGGAGCTGCGTCGCGCCGCGCTGGAGTATCACGAATTCCCGACGCCGGGCAAGTTGGCGGTCACGGCCACCAAGCAGATGATCAACCAGCGCGACCTGGCGCTGGCCTACTCCCCCGGCGTGGCCGCGGCCTGCGAAGAAATCGTGGCCGACCCCGCCAATGCCTACCGCTACACCGCGCGGGGCAACCTGGTGGGTGTGATCACCAACGGCACGGCCGTGTTGGGCCTGGGCGACATCGGCCCGCTGGCGGCCAAGCCGGTGATGGAGGGCAAGGCCGTGCTGTTCAAGAAGTTCGCCGGCATTGACGTGTTCGACATCGAAATCAACGAGAAACACGATCTGGACAAGTTGGTCGACATCATAGCCTCGCTGGAGCCGACCTTTGGCGGCATCAATCTCGAAGACATCAAGGCACCGGACTGCTTTTACGTGGAACGCAAGTTACGCGAACGCATGAAGATTCCGGTGTTTCACGACGACCAGCATGGCACGGCGATTGTGGTGGGCGCCGCGATGCTCAATGGCCTGAAGGTGGTTGGCAAGGACGTGAAAAAGGTCAAACTGGTGACCTCGGGCGCGGGTGCCGCCGCCTTGGCCTGCCTGAATCTGTTGCTCAAGCTGGGTATCGTCCGCGAAAACATCTTCGTGACGGACCTGGCCGGCGTCGTCTACGAAGGCCGTACCGAGTTGATGGACGATGACAAGGCGCAATTAGCGCAGAAGACCTCGGCGCGCACTCTGGCCGAGGTCATCGACGGAGCCGATATATTTTTGGGGTTGTC
>JBBQMM010000274.1:0-6112 GCA_038328935.1 Burkholderiales bacterium | reverse complement strand
GAAGTCACCGAAGGTCAGGTACTGATCGGCGGCAAGGACGTCACGAACGCCCACCCGATGGCACGCGACATCGCCATGGTGTTCCAGAACTACGCGCTGTACCCGCACATGGACGTGGCGCAGAACATGTCGTTTGCGCTGCGCCTGGCCGGCCGCCCGAAAAGCGAGATCGACAGCAAGGTGGCCATCGCGGCCAAGGTGCTGAACATCGAGCACCTGCTGCAGCGCAAACCCAAGGAGCTTTCTGGCGGTCAGCGCCAGCGCGTGGCCATCGGCCGCGCCATCGTGCGCGAGCCGCAGGTGTTCCTGTTCGATGAACCGCTTTCAAACCTGGACGCCAAACTGCGTGGCCACATGCGCGCCGAACTGGCGCTGCTGCACGAACGCCTGGGCAAGACCACGCTGTACGTCACGCACGACCAGGTGGAAGCCATGACGCTGGCCAACCGCATCGTCATCTTCGACAAGGGCCGCATCCAGCAGGTGGGCACCCCGAGCGCGGTGTTCAACCACCCGGCCAACCTCTTTGTGGCCGGCTTCATCGGCACGCCGACGATGAACTTTTTCAAGGCCCGCCTGGTGCAGGAAGACGGCCGGTACCTGCTGCGTGGTGAAGGCTTTGTGCTGCCCGCGCCGGCGTGGTTGCCAGCGGTCTCGAAAGGGCCGGAACAAGCACTGACCCTGGGCGTGCGGCCGCAGCTGCTGCAGCCCGCTTCAGCCCATGCCGCGCTGACGATCAAGGTCGACGTGGTCGAGTACCTGGGCACCGAAAGCCAGGTCGTCGGCCATTTGCAGATTCCGCAAGGCCAACGGGTTTGCGCCACCGTCCCGGGCGACGCCAAGGCCCTGTTGCACCACACGTTGGCCCTCGGCGTGGACGCGCAGACGATGCAGGCTTTTGATTCCGAAACCGGGCGCTCGCTGCGCCCTTGACCTTGGTTCCTTTCACGGGGTTCCTTTCACTTGGTTCTTTTCATTCATACAGGAGACACAAGATGCAACGCAGAGACTTGATCAAGGGCGCTTCACTCAGCGTGTTCGGGGCCGGCTTGCCGCTCAGCGGCGCGCGCGCGCAAAACCGCTACGCCAAGTACGCCGGGCAGACCGTCACCATCAACATCCCGGCCCACCCGCACTACGACGCGATGGCCAAGATCCTGGCCGACTTCACGAAAGAAACCGGCATCAAGGTCGAAGTCGACAAGCTGGCCATCGGCCGCCTGAAAGAAAAGCAGCTGCTGGAAATGGCCAAGCCGCAGGGCGACTACGACCTGGCCTGCTACATCGTGATGTGGAAAGGCGAGTACGTCGCCAAGAACCTGGTGCAGCCGCTGGAGCCATTCTTCGCCAACGCCGCGCTGGCCGACCCCACCTACGACATGAAAGACATCGTGCCGATCTACCTGGAGAATCTGGGTCTGGTCGGCGGCCCCAAGGGCTACCTGGCCGGCCCTGGCGCCAAGCTCTATGGCCTGCCCTACGGCGCCGAGACCTCGGTGCTGGGCTACCGGCGCGACATCTTTGCCAAGCACGACCTCAAGCCGCCGGAGAACTACGAGCAGTTCGCGAGGGCGCTGCGCGTGCTGAAAGACAAGGAAGGCATCGGCGCGCTGACCTCGCGTGGCCAGGCCGGCCACCAATGCGTGCACGCCTGGCTGCTGCACCTGAACCCGCTGGGCGGCCGCGTCTTCGACGACCAGTGGCGCCCCGTCTTCAACGACGCCAAGGGCGTGGCGGCGCTGAAATTCCTGCAGGAGGTGGTGGCCACCGGCCCGGCCGGCATCCCCGGCTTCGGCCAGGGCGAGGCCAACACCGCCTTCCTGCAAGGCCAGGCGGCGATGTACCTCGACTCCACGTCGCTGGCCGCCGTCATCAAGGACCCGTCGCGCAGCAAGGTGGTCGACAAGGTCAGCTGGGCGCTGCACCCGGCCGGCACGCGCCGCGCTTCGCAGTCCGGTGGCCTGGGCTTGACGATCCCCAAAAACGCCAAGAACCCCGATGCCGCCTTCTTGCTGCTGCAGTGGCTGACCAGCAAGGCGCAGGACAAGGCGGTCACCAAGCTGGGCGGTGCGCCGATGCGCAATTCCACCTTTGCCGACGCCGACATCGTGCGCCAGTACCCCGAGTTCATCGTCTTCAAGGAAGCGCTGAAGTACAGCAACCCGGACTGGCGCCCGATCATCGCGGTGTGGGACAAGATCAACGTGCAGGCGCTGGGCGTGGGCATCAGCGAAGCCTTGACGGGCAAGAAGACGGCCGAGGCGGCGCTCAACGACATGGTGCCGCAAGTCAGCGCCATCATGCGCGAAGCGGGGTACAAGGTTTGAGCCGCCGCGCTGGCTCGCTTCACGCCTGAGCCACTACGCTTGATCCACCATGCTTGATCCACCATGCTTGAGCCACCACGCCTGATCCACCACGCCTGACCTGCTGACATGAGAACGCCACGCTGGGTGCCTGCGCTGTACCTGGGCCCTGCCATTCTGGTGATGGCGGCGGCCTGCTTGTACCCGGTGCTGTCGGCCTTTCAGCTGGCGGGTTATGACTGGTCGATGGGCACGCCGTGGTCCAGCGCACGCTGGGTGGGCATGGACAACTTCGTCTCGGCGTTTTCCAACCCCCGGGTCTGGAGCAGTCTGCTCACCACGCTGCTCTTCGCAGCCGTGTGTGTGAGTGCAGAAATGGTGCTCGGCATTGCGCTGGCTTTGGCGCTGGAACACCCGGTGCGGGGCATGGCGTTCTTCCGCACCCTTTTTATCCTGCCGATGATGATTGCGCCCATCGCGGTAGGCCTGGCCTGGCGCTACATGTTCGACGCGCAGTTCGGCCTCATCAACGCACTGCTCAAGGCCGTGGGCCTGAACGCGCAGATCTGGCTGGCCGACCCACAGCTGGCCTTCGCGGCCATCGTGGTGGCCGATGTCTGGCAGTGGACGCCGTTTGTCTTCATCATGATGATCGCCGCACTGGCCGGCATCGATGGCTCGGTCATCGAAGCCGCGCGCATCGACGGCGCGCGCTGGTGGCAGCAGACCTTCCTGGTCAAGCTGCCGATGGTGATGCACGTCATCGCCATCACCTTGATGATGCGTCTGATCGACGCTTTCCGCGTGCTGGAAGTGGTCTACGTGCTGACTTTCGGCGGCCCCGGCGACAGCACCGAAATCCTGGCACTGCACATCTACAAGACCGCCTTTGTCGGCCAGCAGCTGGGCGTGGCGGCGGCCATCAGTGTGCTGCTGCTGGCGGTGGTGGCGCTGCTCAGCTGGGGTGCGTTGAAGCTGTCCAACCCCATGAAAGGGGAGCCGCGGTGAAGCGCCCCTGGTGGCTCGTGGCAAGCCACTACACCATGCTGCTGGTGCTCGCGTTCCTGTGCGTGGCGCCCATCGTGGTGATCTTTGCCACCAGCCTGCGCCAGCAGGTGGACATCTTTGGCGAGCCGCTGAACTTCATCTTCATGCCGACGCTGGAAAACTACCGCGCCGTGCTGCAAGAAGACAAGTTCGACCGTTACCTGGCCAACAGCCTCTTTGTCGGCATCGTCTCCACCGTCGTCACCCTGGTGCTGGGCTGCATGGCCGCCTATGGCCTGGCGCGCTTTCGTTTCCCCGGCCGCCACGCCGTGGCCTACAGCACGCTGCTGTTGCGCACCGTGCCGCTGGCGGTGCTGGCAATTCCGGTGTTCCTGATCTGGAGCGAGTGGAAACTGGTGAACAGCCTGTGGGGCCTGGTGCTGCTGTACGTGGCGGTGAATCTGCCGTTCACCATCTGGCTGCTTTACGGCTTTGTGCTGCAGGTGCCGGTGGAACTGGAGGAAGCCGCAGCCATCGACGGCTGCGGCCCGCTGCGCGTGTTCACCAAGGTGTTGCTGCCGCTGATGGCGCCGGGCCTGGCGGCGGCGTCGATCTTCACCTTTCGCATCGCCTGGAACGAGTTCATCCTGGCGCTGGTGCTGACCGACCGCCAGACGCGCACGCTGCCCGTGGCGGCCAGCCTCTTCATCACCGACATCGGTGTCGACTGGGGCCGTGTCATGGCCATGGGCAGCCTGATTGCGATACCGCCGCTGATCTTCACCTTCATCGCAGCGCGCCAGATCATCACGGGGCTGACGGCCGGTGCGGTGAAGGGATGAGAGGCTGAGCCCCGGCCTTGGCGGGCGTATCGCTTCAGCCCGCTTCGTACGCCCGCTTCAGCCCGCTTCGTACGCCCGCTTCGTACGCCCGCTTCGTACGCCCGCTTCGGACGCCCACTTCGGACGCCCACTTCGTACGCCCGCTTCAGACGCCCTCTTCAGACGCCCAGCAGGTCGACCTCGAACACGAGCGTGGCATTGGGGGGGATGGCGCCGCCGGCACCGCGCGCGCCGTAGCCCATCTCGGGCGGAATGATCAGCACCCGCGTGCCGCCCACCAACATGCCGGCCACGCCTTCGTCCCAGCCGCGAATGACTTCGCCGCCGCCCAGGCCGAAGCTGAAAGGCTGACCACGGTCCTTGCTGCTGTCGAACTTCTTGCCGCGGTTGTTGCTGGCCGTGGGGTCGTACAGCCAGCCGGTGTAGTGCACCTGCACGCGGTTGCCGGCCTTGGCTTCAGCGCCGGTGCCGGGCGTGGTGTCTTCGTATTGCAGGCCCGAAGGCAGCGTCGTCGTCATCTGGGTTTCTCCGTTCAGGTTTTCAGGAAGCCGTGATGATGCCAGCCCAGCCTGGCACCGCTTGCGCCAGCCAGTCGGCCGGAGTTTGCGCCTGCAGCGGCGGCAGACCCAGCACCGCTGCCGCCGCCTGCAGCGCGACCACCGGGCGCGCCAGGTCCAGCGGCTGCGCACCGTTTTGTTTGCTCAGCTTGTGGCCGTCGGCGGCCAGCACCAGCGGCGTGTGCAGATAAGCAGGCGTGGGCACGCCCAGCGCCCGCTGCAGCAACACCTGGCGCGCGGTGTTGTCGGCCAGGTCCAGCCCGCGCACGACATGGGTCACGCCTTGTGCGGCGTCGTCCACCACCACGGCCAGCTGGTAGGCCCATAGGCCGTCAGCGCGCTGCAGCACGAAGTCGCCCACCTGCGCCGCCACGTCCTGCCGTTGGCGGCCCAGGCTCCGGTCGTGCCAGAGCACATCGCCGGCCTCGACGACGAAGCGCACCGCGCGCGCGGCCCGGCCTTGCAGCCCGGCGCGGCAGGTGCCGGGGTAGACGAGCTCGCCGAAGCGCGGTTTGTGCAGGCCCAGCGCAGCCTGGGCCTGGGCAATGTCGCTGCGCGAACAGGCACAAGGGTAAGCCAGGCCCGCGCTCACCAAACGCTGCAGCGCCGCAGCGTAGAGGGCACCGCGCCGGCTCTGCCACAGCGGCGGCTCGTCGCTGTGCAGGCCACAGGCCGCCAGCTGGTGCAGGATGTGTTCGCCCATACCCGGTGGGCAACGCGGCAGGTCGGTGTCTTCGATGCGCACCAGCCAGCGTCCGCCCTGTGCGCGCGCGTCCAGCCAACTGGCCAGCGCCGCCACCAGCGACCCGGCATGCAGCGGCCCGGTGGGTGACGGCGCAAAGCGCCCGCAGGCGGCGTTCACGCGGCTGGGTCCGAGCACTCAGAACAGCCGGCCGGCATGGCGGTGCAGCAGCGCATGGCGCGTGGTCGGGCTCTGCAGCTGGGCCAGCCACCAACGCAGGGCCTTGCCCAGACCCAGTGCGCTGCGCTCGGCGCGCCAGGCATAGAACAGGCGCGCCGTGGGCGTGCCGCGGGCGGTGTCTTTCTGCACCAGGTGGCCGGCGTCGATGTGCGCCTGCGCCATGGGCTGCGGCAAAAAGCCGCTTCCCATGCCGCGCAACAGGGCCTCCAGCTTGTCGCGCATGCTCGACACCGTCAGCACGTCCTGCCCAGGCAACAGGTTCGCGGTGGTGCACGATCTGCTCGTCCAGCAAAGGGCCGCTGGTGGCCGCCAGCGGGTGATGCGGCGCCACGCAATAGACGAAGACCACCTCGCCCAGCGGCTGCAGTTCGATGCCGCCGGGGTTGAGAAACTCGCCCGAGACGCCGATCGCCAGGTCCACCTGTCCGTTGACCAGCGCTTCCCAAGTGCCCGCCAGCACTTCGGTGCGCAAGCGCAGGCGGGTGGCGGGTGCCTGGT
>JBBQMM010000273.1:0-6127 GCA_038328935.1 Burkholderiales bacterium | reverse complement strand
TCCAGCGCCGATGCCGACAAGCCCGGCCGCCGGGCCAGCGCCTGCAGGGCCTGCGGCGTGTCGGCCTGCAACAGCACCGCGTCTTCAGCAACGTTGGGGTTGATGTCGGCCTGAACCTGCACCGTCCAGCCCAGCGCCTGCAAGGCCTGCCGGGCGGACGCACCCACCTCGAAGGTCAGCAGGGTCAGCGCGGGCACAGTGTTCATGGAGCGGGTGAAGGGAATCGAACCCTCGTATGAAGCTTGGGAAGCTGCCGTTCTACCATTGAACTACACCCGCAGCGGCGCTGATTCTAGTGCGCAGGCCGGTCGCCGCAGGCATGGTGGTCCTTCAGTGTCGTGCTGGTTCAGAATCGCGCCGCGAACCTGCAGCCCTGTTCCTCAGCCTTGTTCCTCAGCCCTGTTCTTCCGCCCTGTTCCTCAGCCCTCTTCCTCAGCCCTGTTCCTGAGCCCTGTTCCTCCGCCCAGGTCCTCAGCCCTGTTCCTCAGCTCTGTTCCTCACCCATGTCCACCGAAGACCACACGACCGCCTTGGCGCCAAGCACGCACCGCCCGATCAAGAGCTTCGTGCTGCGTGCCGGCCGCAGCGGCACCGGTCAACTGCGGGCGCTGCAGGAGCTGGGGCCCCGTTTTCTGCTGCCCTACGCGGCCGCGCTGCTGGACAGCACGGCCGCCTTCGGCCGCGCTGCGCCGCTGGTGCTGGAAATCGGCTTCGGCATGGGCCAGGCGACGGCGCAGGTGGCGCAGGCGCAACCGCAGACCAACTTCCTGGGCGTTGAAGTGCACCCGCCCGGTGTGGGCGCGCTGCTGAAGCTGATGGGTGAGCAGCAGCTGAGCAATATCCGCATCGTGCAGCACGACGCCGTGGAGGTGCTGACGCACATGCTGGCAGCCGCCAGCCTGGCTGGCGTGCACATCTGGTTTCCCGACCCCTGGCACAAGAAGCGCCACCACAAGCGCCGGCTCATCCAGCCGGCGCTGCTGGCACTGTTGGCCAGCCGGCTGCAGCCGGGCGGCTATCTGCACCTGGCCACCGACTGGCAGCCGTACGCCGAGCAGATGCTGGAGGTGCTGGATGGCGAACCGCAGCTGTTCAACACCCGGGCCAACGGCGGCTATGCGCCCCGGCCCGAGTCACGCCCGCTGACCAAGTTCGAGCAGCGCGGCCAGCGCCTGGGGCATGGCGTGTGGGACCTGATGTTCGAGCGCCGGGCCGGGCTTCAAGCTGTCGGCTGAGCCACCAAGGCAGCGATCAAGGCCGTGTCGGCCACGCCCGTGGCCGGCAGGCCCCGAACCAGCTGCAGCGTTCTGATGCTGTCGCGCGAGGCGCGGCCGAACACGCCATCGGCCTTCAGCTGGGCGCCGGCATCGGACAAGGCCAGTTGCACCAGACGCACATCCAGCCCGCGCGCCAGGGGCTGAGCAAGCATCAAGGGCCGCGCGCCCGGGGGTGGGCCGTCGTAGCAGCCCGGCGGCAGGCCGCTGAGCGTGGCGGTGGAAATCTCGTTGTCGCGCACCACCAGTGGCAGCGCCAGGCCCCATTGGTTGAGATCGATGAGTCGTTGAAAGGCGTCCATGCGATACACCGTTGAGCGCAGGATGGGCACGCTGTGCCCGGCCAGCCAGCGGCGACGCACTTGCACATAGGCCGCCACCCAGCGCCTTTCTCCCAGCGCTGCGGCATTGCCTACGGCCTGGTTGGTGCGGTCGCGCATGCGGCCCCAGGAACCGTGCACAAAACTGTCGTACACCACGGCCATGGCGAGGGCCGAGTTGAGGCCTTCGCGCGCGGCCGCGCGGCGTGCCGGCTGCCAATACTCGGTGTCGAAAAACACGTCCTGGGTGTCACGCATCACGGGGTCGTCGGCACAGGCGCGCAGCAGGTTGTGCAGTTGGCTGTCGCTGTCGATCTCGGGCCCTGCAGCGGCCACCCTCGACAGCCAGGGCGCCAAGCGGGCTGCAAACCGCGCGCCAGGGTTGTCGACATACCGCTGCAGCAATTTGAGCAGCAGGCCCGAGCCCAGCGTGGTTTGCGAGCGGCCGTAGGTGAGGCGCCCGCTGTCGCCTTCGAGCAGCGTGACCTGACCGTAGTCGCCCAGCACCTGCCCGGTCTCGAACAGGTTGACGATGGCCAAGGCCGTGCGCACCTGGGTAGGGGTGAGCGTGGCGGCGGCGCCGGCCGCAGTGGCGACAGTGGCACCAGTGCTGGCATTGGCAGCGGCCGCAGGGCCAGTAGCCGCACCAGCGGCGACTGAGGGCAACGCAGCAGCCGCGGCTGGTGCCGCCGGCGAAAACTTCAGCTCGCACAGGCCGGCCCGCGTGGGGTGCGGGCTGCAGCCGTGCACGACGAAGCCGTCGCTGACCAGCCGCTCGCTGGCGTCTTCGCAGTCTGCGCAGGGGATGACGAAAGTTTCCATGGTGCTCGCTCCGCTTACCGTTCACTTCTTGGGTTCGGCCCATTCACACAAGGTGGCCTTGTGCAGGCTGAGCCGCTCGCCGGCCAGGGCATTGTCGGCATCGATATGGCGCATGAAGGAGAAGTAGCGCTGCTGCTGCAGGGTCTTGTCTTCGCTGAAAGACCTGATGGCCGCCACGCCACCCAGTTTGCCGAACATGCCCAGTGCCTCGGCGTTGGCCAGCACGCGGTCGAACTGGGTGGGCATCAGCTTGAAAGCGCAGCTCACGGCATCCAGCGCCACGCGGCTTTGGCGGGCTTCTTGCACGCGGAACTTTTGCACCTCGCCAATGGCCTCTTCTGCCTTGTCCTGGAACTGTTGGCTGATGGAGGCCAAGCCTGCGAGCTGCTCGGCAGCGATGCCGGTGGCGAAGAACTGCTGCACATCAAAGCGCGCCGTGCCCCGCGCAGCACTGGCCGCAGCACTGGCCGCAGCACTGGCCGCGCCACTGGCCGCGCCACTGGCCGCGGCACTGGCCGGGCTTTCGGGTCGTGCCGCAACCCCAACGCCGTTGGTGAAACTGCCCAGCACCGAAGTGTTGAGACGGTTGTGGTCCACCGGCACCACGGCCAGCTCTTTGCGCTTGTAGCCGAAGGTGAAAGAGCTGGGCAGCGGCGCGGCGGCCTCGAAGCCCATCTTCAAGCCCACGCTGGTGCTGGTGCCGAAGAAGACGACCTTGCGCTTGTCGTTGGTGCCGGGAGAACCGCTGGCGCCGGATTTGTCGGCGGGCTGCTGCAAATCAGGCGCACTGCCGGCGTCATTCTTCGCGACCGCTTGAGCATCGGCTGTGCCTTGCCGCGTGACGATCTTTGCGGCATTGCCCGTAGCAAAAACCTGGCGCACCTGACGATCAATGCCCTCGCCTTTGCTCTCGATGGCGCTCGCCACGGGGAAGACTGAACCATCGGCAAAGCGTGGGCCGGCATAGCCTTCGACGCGGTCGTAGCCGATGCTGATGCCTGCCGGCACCGTGTCGGCATCGACGATGCTGGTGGAGGTTTTGGTGATGAAGTAGACGCTGTCTGAAGGCGAGGCACAGGCCGACAGGAGCAGCGCAGCGGCGAAGGCGCTCCAGGCGCCCTGGGCTCGGGTGGTGCGGTTCATTGCAACTCTCCAGTGGACGCTCTGCACTGCGTGGAAGTTGAGTTGGGGCTGCTGGTGAAGGACATGCCGTATGTTGTGCGCTGCAGGGCTGCACGCGCATCCACAATCTTGTGGTCAAGCAGGTAGGCCAGGCTGCTGTCTTGCCAACCGAGCACCATGCTGGCCCCCACCTCCGTGCGCAGCCATGACAAGCCCAAGGCGCGCAATCGCAGGCCCTGGCCGGCGGTGGCGCCGTGGCCTTCAGCAGCAGGTGCCGGCAACGTCAGCCAGACCAGCCCCAGCACCTGGGTTTGGCCCTGGGCATCGACATGCACATGGGCGCAGCCGCTGACCACAGCCGCTGCCAGCGCTGCGGCTGCGGCCTGGGCGGTCCTGAGAAGGCGGCGAGCAAGACGGCGCATGCGTGAACTCCAAAACCGCAGCCCGAAGCGGGCTTGGCGAGTTCGCGTTATAGGCGTGGATCAAGACCCCTGGCAAGCGCTGAGGCACTGCGAAACTGGGGATTGGCATCAGGCCTGATGAGGCCAGGGCTTCAGGCCTTCCAGTCCACCAGACCCCAGTAGGCGGTGAGCAGCACCACACCGCCGAACACGATGCGGTACCAGGCAAACACCGTGAAGTCGTGTGTCGACACGTAGCGGATGAGCCAGCGGATGCACAGCAGCGCGCTGAAAAACGCAAACACCAGACCGACGCCGAACATCGGCAGGTCGGCCATCGACAGCAGCTCGCGGTTCTTCAGCACTGAATAGGCGCCCGCGCCCATCAGCGTGGGGATGCCCAGGTAGAAACTGAACTCGGTGGCGCATTTGCGCGAGAACCCGAACAACATGGCGCCGATGATGGTGGACCCCGAGCGGCTGGTGCCCGGTATCAGCGCCAGGCACTGCACCAGGCCCACCTTCAGCGCGTCCATGGCCGACATGTCGTCCACGGTTTCAACCCGCGCCCGGCGCGTGCCTTTCAAGTCGGCCTCGCCGTACAGGCGCCGATGGCGCGCTTCCACCCACAGAATGATCAAGCCGCCGACGATGAAAGCGGTGGCCACCGGCACTGGGTGAAAGAGCTTTTCTTTCACGATCTTGCCCAGCGTCAGCCCCAGCACCACCGCCGGGATGAAGGCCACCAGCACGTTGCGTGCAAAGCGTTGCGCCACCGGGTCGTGCGTGATGCCGCTGACCGTGCGCTGCAGCCGCTCGCGGTATTCCCAGATGACGGCAAACATGGCGCCCGTCTGGATCGCGATCTCGAAGACCTTGATCTTCTCACCCGTGAAATTCAGCAGCGAAGCGGCCAGGATCAGGTGGCCGGTGGACGAGATGGGCAGGAACTCGGTGAGCCCCTCCACCACACCCATGATGGCGGCCTTGAGAAGCAGGATGGCGTCCACGGTGCGCTTTCGACAAGGCGCCGCTTCAAGGTGCGGCGCAGCGCCGGATGATAGGCGGCGCTGCCAGCGCAAAGCGCTCAGCCAACCCTGCAGCTACTTCGCTTTGGCTGCGAACGTGATTTCCAACCCGCTGCGCGTGATGGTCAGCGCCGCAGGTTGCACGCCAGCCTGCTCGAGTTGGGCCACCTTGTCGGCCGGCAGGCGGTACAACACCAGGCCTTCGAGCACGCGTTCGGCCAGGGCCGCCGCCACCCGTTCAGCACCCGTGCGGCGCGCGCCGCCGGCGGCTGCGGCTGCGGCTGCGGTCTGCTGCACGCTGCCGGGGGCGGTTGCGGTTGCGGTTGCGGCCTGCACGCTGCCGGGGGCGACTACGGTCTGCGGGCCGCCAGGGGCGGCAAGCGGGTTGCTGCCAGGTGCGCCCCGCGGGTCGAGCACGAAGTCCTGCACCCGCACCTGATCCAGCCGCACCGCGTGCTCCGCAGCATCCCAGCGCAGCGCGCTGTCGAAGTCGAGCCGCCCCTTGTACTGGCTGGCCAGGATGCGCTCGCGGGCCTGCAAGTCCAGCACGGCCGACAGCCGGTTGCGTTCGGGCAGCAGGCGCAGCTGGGGCGAACTGGCGCGCACTTCAAACAGTTCCAGCAGCCGCTGCTCGACCGGAAAGCGCGCCGACAGCAGGCGTTGCAGTTCGGCTTCGCTGAGCGTGACCTTGGATGGCGCGCCCAGGTGACCGCAGCCCGACAGGCCCAGCGCCAGCACAGCCGCCAGGCCGGCCAGTGCCCGCAGGCCAGCGCCGCGGCTGTGGCGACGGCCCTGGCCTGGCAGCGCAGACACGGTTGCAGTTGAATCAAGAACGGTGCGATGCATCAAAACGCCATTCGCTGAGGCTTCGTGAGCAGGCATCGTAGTCGAGCCCCGGCTTGCAGGCCTGCGGTACTGCTTCAGGCGCTCCGCCGCCACATTCAGCATGCCCACCCTTGCCGTTGCACCGTTGACAGTGCTTCTGTTTTGAACAGTGCGCGGACTTAACGTGGAAGTGTTCCATGATGGCCCCTCGTCGTTTAGTGTGGAATCCAACACTCACAATTGGGCGTGGTGGTCGAGGCCAGTTGGGAAGTGGGCAGGCGGCATTTTTTCCAGTCCACAATTCCACACGCCCCCCTTTACTTTTTGGTGGACGG
>JBBQMM010000272.1:0-6128 GCA_038328935.1 Burkholderiales bacterium | reverse complement strand
TGCGCGCGGCGTCGGCCAGGCCGAGCATCTGCTTGTCGCTGCGCAGATGGGTGAAGCCGTCGCGGATGGCCTGCGGCGTCATGCTCTGCAGCCACAGCCGCGTGATCGGTTTGCCGTGCGCCTTGTCGCCGAAGGCGTACTGCACGATGAGGCGGAAGATCAGCTCGCCCTCGCGCCCGGCGTCGCAGGCGTTGACGATGGCGCTCACATCTTTGCGCTTGACCAGTTTGACCACCGCGTTCAGCCGCGTCTTGGCCTTGTCGATGGGCGCCACGTCGAAGTGCGGCGGTACCACCGGCAGGTTGGCGAAGCTCCACTTGCCACGCTTGACGTCGTATTCCTCGGGCGCGGTGATCTCCACCAGGTGGCCCACCGCCGAGGTGACGATGGTGTCGTCGTTCTCGAAGTGGTCGGCGAACTTTTCGAACTTCCCGCCGCCCTTTCCTGCCGCAGGCGTGAGTGCGCGCACGATGTCCTGCGCCACGCTGGGCTTCTCGGCAATGATGATGGTCTTGCTCATGGTTCCTTCTGGGGCCCTGTGCAGCACGACGCTGCCACGGGTTTTTGCTTGATGCCCGGGGCTGCGAAACACTGCTCCGGGCCGTGCCTACAATCTGGCGGCTTGCGCGCGCATGCACACATGCGGGCACACATGCATGCACACACCCGCACCTACGCACACACTCGCACATACGCACATACGCACATACGCGCGCTCGTACGTATTCAATGTACCGAATGACCAATCCCTTGCAAGCCGCGCCGAAAAAATCTTCCGTCCGCAAAACAACGACAGCTGCGACGCGGCCAGCGGGCCGCCGCATCCAGGTGCGCAAGAGCGGCGTGCACGGCAAGGGGGTGTTTGCGTTGCAGCCCATCAAGCGCGGCGAGCGCATCATCGAATACGTGGGCCAGATCATCAGCTGGCCCGAGGCACTGCGCCGCCACCCCCACAACCCGGCCGAACCCAACCATACCTTTTATTTCCATGTGGACGAGCAACGCGTCATAGACGCCAACGTGGGTGGCAATGCGTCGCGCTGGATCAACCACGCCTGCCGGCCCAACTGCAAGGCCGACCAGGGCGACGACGGCCGCGTCCACATCCGTGCGCTGAAGAACCTGTCGGCCGGTGACGAGCTGTGCTACGACTACGGGCTGGTCATCGACGAGCGCTACACGCCCAAGTTGAAGAAAGAGTACGAATGCCGCTGCGGCCACTTCAGCTGCCGCGGCACGATGCTGGCGCCCAAGCGCTGAAGCGTCGCGCAACCGCAACCGCATCCTTAACCGCAGACGCCCAGCCTCCGCAGATGGCCACATCCTCAGGCTGGAACACAGAACGGCTCTGGCTGGACCTCGTGCCCGTGTGCCCCGGCATCAGCGTCGAAGTGCTGCCCGAGGTGGCTTCCACCAACACGCTGCTGCTGCAGCGCACGGCTGACCCGCTGCCCTGCCTGCTGGTGGCCGAACATCAAACGCAGGGCCGCGGCCGCATGGGCCGGCACTGGCTCAGCGCCCCCGGTGCGTCGCTGACTTTTTCGCTGGCCCTGCCACTCGCGCCCCAGCGCTGGGAAGGGCTGTCGTTGGCCGTGGGGCTGGCCCTGGCGCAGGCGCTGGAGCCGCTGCAGCCAGGCCAGGCACCGCGCGTGCTGCTGAAGTGGCCAAACGACCTGTGGCTGGCCGACGAGGCACATGTCGGCCGCAAGCTGGGTGGTGTGCTGATCGAAACCACACAGCGTGGCAGCCAGCGTTTGTGCGTCGTGGGCGTGGGCTTGAACGTGCAGGCGCTGCCGCCGCGGGCTGAAGCCCCTCTGGCCGGCGACGGCGCGTTGGCTCACGGCCATGCCAGCCTGCAAGAGCTGTGCCCCGGCATCGATGCACCGCAGGCGCTGGCCCGCGTCGCGCTGCCGTTGGCGCTGGCGCTGCGCCGCTTTGAAAGCACGGGCTTCGCAACGCTGCAGCGCGATTACGCGCTGCGCGACCTGCTGCAGGGGCGTGCGCTGACCACCACCACCACGCCGGTGCTACACGGAGTGGCACAAGGCGTCGATGACGACGGTGCGCTGCGCGTGCTGGCCGATGGGGTGCTGCACCGGGTGCACAGCGGTGAGGTCAGCGTGCGGCTGCAGCCACCGCTTCACGTGCAGCCACGGCCCGAGGCTGCCGACTGATGCTGCGCGCGGTGTTGATCGTGTTGCTGCTGGTCAATATGCTGTTCTTCGGCTGGGCACGGGGCTGGTTCGGCAGCGCTTGGCCGCCGCCCGGCGACAGCCAGCGCGAGCCAGAACGCATGGCCTCGCAGGTGCGGCCAGAGCGCCTGGTGCTGCTCGGCTCCGATGCAGCGAGCGCACCGCTGCAGGCGCGCACGGCCCCCGCAGCCGTCGCGGCTTCAGCGGCCAGCGCTGAAGGCACCGCTGTCGAGGCCGGCGGCGGTGCTGCGGTGGCCGCGGTAACCGCAGCGTCCGCGCCGAGCATTGCTGAAGCCACCACCTGCCTGGAAACCGGCCCCCTCACTGCCAACCAGTTGGCGGCCATCAACCAGACGCTGAACCGCCTGGGCGTGGACACCGCAACGCTGACCGTCGTGCCGCTGACCAACCCGGCCTGGATGGTGTTTGCCGGCCGCTTTGCAGACGCCGCGGCGCGCCGCACCCGGCTGCAAGCCTGGCAACGACAGGGGGTGCCCGTGCCCAATCTGCTGGACGAGCCCCGCGAACTGGCCCCCGGTCTCGTCTTTTCGCGCCATGTCGCACGCGCCAGTGCCGATGCCGCACTGCAGGCGCTGACCTCGCGTCACCCGGCGGTGGCCAACGTGGCTCGCGTGGTGCAGGCGCCGCAGGGCGCCACCCCTCTGTCACAGCTGCGGGCACCGGCGGCCGGCCTGGCGCTGGCGCAGCGGCTGGGCGACGCCGCCCTGACGCAACCGGAGCGCTTCGAGCGCTGCGCGGCGCCCTGACGCTTGACGTGGAAGTCGTGCAAACGTTCCATGATCGGGGGCACTGCCCCGCATCATGAAACTCAGGCGCGCAGCACGGTGCGCCGGCCGGCGCCGAACCGCAGCACAGCGCTGGCCAGCAGCAGCATCACGGTGGGCAGCCAGCCGGCCGAACCCCCACCACCGCCGCCCCCGCCACCAACAGCGCTGCCACTGCCACCACCCGATGTGGCCGCTGCGCCGGCACTGCCGCCACCCTCACCCGCCGCTGCCGTCAGTGCGCTGGCCGTGCCGCCGCTGTTGGCCGGCAGGTCCTGCCCCAGTGCCACGGCCTGGCGGATCTCGGCGGTGTCAAGCTGCTGGGCCTGGCGCGCCGGGGCCACGTAGCTGCCCGGGTTGGCGGCGTAGCGCAGCGCCTGCTCGGCGTCCAGCATGCCGGCGCCACAGGTCTGTGTGGTGCAGATGCAGCGGCCGGGGTTGCCCTCACTGCAAGCGCTGATCAAGGCTGAGCCCACGTGAGGCCGGGCGGTCTTGCGCAGACCCGCGATCAACTGCTCGACCGTCAGTGCCGGGTTCACTCCCAGCATCAGGCTGATCGCACCCGACACCAGCGGCGCGGCAAAGCTGGTGCCGAACAGCTTGGCATAGCCGGCTTCACCCACGCCCGTGGCGCCCGCGTTCCAGACCGTCACCAGGCCACCGTCGGACAGCAATTCGCGCCAGGCGCCCGAGCGGCCGTCGTCGCCGCCCACGGTGGCCAGCCCACTGCTGGACAGGGCGCTGCCGAAGCTGGAATAGTGGGTCTTGAAGCCGTCGCGGTTCAACGCCGCCACGCCCACCACACCGTTGCAGTTGGCGGGCCGAGCCACGGCACCGTGGTCGTTGCCGGCGGCAGCCACCACCACCACGCCGTGCGCGCGCAACTCGTCCACGGCCGCCTGGTATTCGTGGCCGCACGCCGCCGCACCGCCAAAACTGATGTTGATGATGCGCGCCGGGTTGGTGTTCGTCGGCACACCGGCCACCGCCAAGCCGGCCGCCCAGCGCATGCCGTCCACGATGTCCGCCACCGCTGCGCCGCACTTGCCGGCCACGCGCACGGGCAGGATGCGCGCCTGGCGGTCGATGCCAGCCACACCCAGCGCGTTGTCGCTGTTGGCCGCCACCAGCCCGGCTATCACCGTGCCGTGCCAGGAACTGCGCTGCTCGGCACAACCCGCAAAGCGCCCTTCCTTGCGGTCAGCCGCCGACACCCAGTCGCCGGGGTCGCTGGGGTCGGCGTCGCGGCCGTTGCCGTCGTTGGCCAGTTGCGGGTCGCTGACGAAGTCGTAACCCGGCAGCACGCGGCCCACCAGGTCGGGGTGGGCGGTGATGCCGGTGTCGAGCACCGCCACCACGGCCGAGACGCCGCTGCCGGCGGCTGCGCCGGTGCCCGCCAGCCCGCTCTGCCAGGCCGGGAAGAAGCCCGGCACGCCGCGCAGACGGTCGGTCTGCACATTCGCATTAAGGCCGGCCACAGCCTTCAACCACCACTGTTCTGGCGCAAGTGGGTCGTTACTGACTTGCAGCCGTTGCTCAAGCGAGTTGGGCGACACCCACTCGACTTCAGGGCGCGCCCGCAAGCGCACCGCCACGCGTTCGGTTTCTTCGGCCGACAGCAAGCGGCCGAAGTCGAGCACGAAGGTGTCGCGCCCCGTCGGGCGCATCACCGGTTCACGCGCGCCCGAGGTGGCCGTCAGCCCCGAGCCGCGCAACACGCTGCGCCAGCGTTCGCTGTCGCGGCGGCGCATCTGGTCGCCCAGCGGCACCAGCGCAGGGTTGGTGGTGATGTGAGGCGCCGCCTCTTTCAGCCGCACGATCAGGCCGTGGCTGGGTTGTCCCGGGTGCGCCACCTGCGGCATGCGCGTCAGGCCCACCGTCAACTGGCCCGGCAAGGGCGTTACGGCAACCGCAGCGGGTGCCGCCGTGGAGACAGGCGCCGGCGTCTGCGTCTGAGTTTGAGCCACCGCCAGCATGCCCAGCGCCAAACCAGCCCCGCCGATCAACAGGGGGGCCAGGGCAGACTTGAAGCGGCAGGCTCGGGCAGTCAGGCGCAGCACACAACACCCTCAACGGCAAACGAAGAACGGCAAACGGCAAGCGGCAAACGACAAACGGCAAGCGGCAAATGGCAAACGGCAAGCGAATGCAAACATATCGGCCGCTTGGCGGCCGACCCGAGCGATTATTGAGGCGCTGCCCGCCGCGCACGCGTCTCCAGCAGCTGGCATGTGTGCAGAAGTGCAACCGCGAGCAACACTCCAAGCACCCATAGCAGCGAGGTCGCGCCACCGCCGCCGCCGCTTGACGTCGGCTGGGTGACCGGTGGGGTTGCGGGCACCGCCACGACGGTGACCAGGGTGCTGGCCGTGTCGGTCGCACCGTTGGCATCGGTGACCGTCAGGCGCACCGTGAAGCTGCCCGCCGCGGTGGGCGTGAGCGAGGCGGTGGCGGCGTTGGTGGCGCTGTCGAAGCTGTTGACGATGCCGCTGCCACCGACCAGCGACCACTCGTAGCGCGCCACCGCAGCGCCCGCGTTGCCCAGGCTGCCGGCACCGCTGAGCGCCACCGGCTGACCCGCCGTCGGTGAGGCCGTGCTCACTTCCACGCGGGCCAAGGGCCCGCTGACCGCAGCCACCGCGGCGCCCGCATCGATCATGCCCGCGCCGCACAAAGCGGTGGTGCAGTAACACTGCAATTGGTCGACGCCGGTTTGTGGTGCCCGGCATTGCGCCACCGCCGTCGGGTCGTCAGGCCCGTTGTCGCCGCCGGATTGCGGAAAAGGCCGGGCGCTGGCCTGCATGGCCGCGCGCACCTCGGCGGCTGTCAATGCGGGCCGCTGCGACACCATCAGAGCGGCCACGCCAGCCACCAACGGTGACGCGAAGCTGGTGCCCACCGTGATGTTGAAGCTGTCGGTCCAGTCAGACCCCGCCGGCCCCTGGCTGCCGACATCGGTGGCCGCCAGGATCGGGTACAGGCAAGGCGAGCCGGCGCGGATGTTGATGCAGTTGCCGCCCGGCGCGGCAATCGATATTTGCGGACCGAGGTCGGAAAAGCCCACCTTGGTGCCCACATGTCGCAACGCCGTGACGCCGATGACGCCGCTGCAATTGGCAGGCACGCCCACCGCGCCGCCAGCGCCGTTGCC
>JBBQMM010000271.1:0-6185 GCA_038328935.1 Burkholderiales bacterium | reverse complement strand
AGCTCCACCACCGGGATGATGTAGGCCGGGTTCAACCAATGCATGTTCAGGAAGCGCTCGGGCCGGCGCACGAGGCCGGTCAGTTGCGTGACCAGGATGCTGCTGGTGGTGCTGGTGATGATGGCCTCGTCGCTGCAGTGGCGGTTGATGGCATCGAACGCGTCGCGCTTGGCTGCCAGCGTTTCAGGCACACCTTCGAACAGCAGCTCTGCTGCAGCGATGGCAGCCGGCGCATCGGCTGCCGCCACCAGCTGCACGCGTGCCGCCAGCGTGTCCACCTGGTCGGCGCGCAAGGTTCCCAGCTGCACCAGGCTTTGCAGTGCGCCTTGCAGCTCGGTGTTCACCTCGGCCTGCAGCCGGGCCCAGTCTTGCGGGGTGCGCGAGCGCAGGTCCACCAGCGTGATGCGGTGGCCTGCGTAGGCGAATGCGATGGCGATGCCCCGGCCCATGCGGCCGGCACCGACGGCACAGAAGCGGGCCCTTTGATGGCGTGGCGCAGGCACGGTGTTCATCATCAGGCCTCGCCGTCGTGCAGCAGCTGCTGCAGTTGCGCCGGGCCCATGGCGGCCAGGCCCAACGCCTCCAGCGTGCGCGGGCCTTGCCGCAGGTCGCGGCCCAGGAAGCCTCCGACGATGGCCAGGATGCCGTGCGCGATGGGTGCATCGGCGCCCGCCCAACGCGCCACGCTGGCCAGCAAGGCCAACCCCAGTTCGGTGTCTTCGCTGATGTAGCGGTGGCTGTGCAGGTCGATGTGCTCGCGCCAGTCTCCGCTTTTCTGCAGCTTCTTGTGCGCGTCGCCATACATCCAGCGGTCGTTGTCGTAGTGGTCGGCCAGCGGGTAGTGCGGTGCGCCATAGCCCAGCGCCTCGCGCACGGCGATGCGTTCCTGGTCCAGCCGGTCGGTAACGGCGCGCACGGCGGGCTGCGTGCCTTCGGTGTGGATGTCCCAGGCCGCAAAGTGCTGCAACGGTGCCGCGTTCATCACCATCAAGGGCGGGTGGATGATGGGCCCGGCATTCATCAGTGCGCCCGACAGGGCGTCGCCACAGCCATGCACTGCCGGATAAGCCTGCTGGATGACCGAGAGCGCGCGCCGGGCATGCCGAGCCGGGTACACACCGGTGGGCAGGTGGATGGCGCGCACGGTGACGTTGACTTCGCGCACGCCGTGTTTGCGCGCCAGGTAGGGCAGGGTGCCGGTCTCGGCCCAGACCACGTCGGCGCGGCAGCCCGCGGCGCGCACCCAGCGCGCCATCAGGAAGCTGCCGAACGTGCCCGGCGGGATGAACACCACCTGCCCATCCACCAGGTGCGGTGCCATCGCCGCGGCCATATCGGACTGCGCGATGGCGGGTGAGGGGATGACGATCAGCTCGGCACCCCGCAGTGCGGCGGCGATGTCGGCCGTGGCGCCGGCGATCGGCACTTCACGCGCGCCCTGCGCGTCTTTCAGCGTGATGCTGCCGCTGTCGATGACGGCTTGCAGCGCGGCGGCGTCTCGGCGCCACAGGCGCACGTGGTGTCCGGCTTCGGACAGGTCGGCGGCAGCGGCATAACAGCCGTGGCCACCGCCGAGAACGGCAATCTTCATTCCAGGGGTTCCTTTGTTCAGGCGCCGAAGCGGGTCTTCTCGGCTGCAGCGGCGCGGTTCATCTGCCGGCCTTCAGAACCGCCGTCCGCACCGCCGCCGGCACCGCCGGCAACACGGCCTTCAACACAGTCGCCACGATAAGCCCAAGGGCCGTCAAGACACCGGCAACCGCAGCGTCACCGCCGTGCCGCCAGCGGCCGGGCATTGCACGCTCACGCTGCCCTGGTGCAGCTGTGCAATGCGCTTGACGATGGCCAGCCCCAGGCCTTTGCCCTCTTCGCTGGTGGCCGGTGCGACGCCGGTGCGGCTTTGGTACAGGCGGTCGAACAGGTGCGGCAGGTCGGCTGCCGCAATGCCCGGGCCTTCGTCCCGCACGCACACCAGCACCTGGCCCGGTGCGTGGGCATCGACGGGCGAGAGCCGCTGCACGCTCAGTTCGATGGCCTTGCCGGAAGGGGTGAACTTGAGTGCGTTGTCCAGCAGATTGGCCACCGCGCGCTCGAAGAGCTCGATGTCGACTTCGGCCACCGGCGTTTCACCACCCCGCTGCTCGAAGCGCAGCGACACGCCCTTTTGTGCCGCGCGTTGCTCGAAGCGCCGCGTGATGTCGTCCATCACCTCGCCCAGGTCCAGCCGCATGCGGCGCAACTTGAACTGCGGCTCGTCCAGCAGCGCCAGGTCGCCCAGCGAGCGCACCATGCCGGCGGCGTTGCGGGTGTTGCGCAGCGCCACCTCCACCAGCTGGCGGTCCTGCGCACGTTCGGGCGCGTCGGCCCAGCGCCGTTCCAGCGTTTCCAGGCAGGCCACCGTGGCCGTCAGGGGGCTGCGCAGGTCGTGCGACAGGTTGCTGACGCTCTCGCGCCTGAAGTGGTCCAGGCGCTTGAGTTCGTCCCATTGCAGCCGCAACTTGGCCAGCAGGCCGTGAAAGCCGCTGCGCAGTTTGGCGAACTCATCGTTGCCGCGCGCGGGCCCCGGCACTGTCGCCAGTGCCGGGGCTGCAACGCTGACGCTGAAGCCTTGGCGCTCGGCCAGCGCCACCTCGTCGCTCAGTGCACGCAGCGGGCGCGTCACGGCCACGATGATCCAGGCCGCCAGCGCGGCGGCCAGCACGATCAGCGCCGCCACCGTGGCCAGGGCCGGGCCGGCCAGGCTGCTGCCGAACATGGCCAGGCGTTTCGCGGGCAGGTTGACCTTGCGGCAGGCCAGATACAGGTAACCCTGCGTGGCTGCCGCCGGGCCGATGCTGGTGCGGCCCAGCGCACGCGCGGCCACCACCGCCATGTCGTCACCCGTGTCGGGGTCCAGGCCCATCAGGTAGGCGCCATCGGGTGCGCGCCCCAGGCGCGCCACCTCGGCGGCTTGCTGCACCGACTGCAGCGGCAGCGTGCTGCCCAGTGCCGGCGCGCTGGCGCTGCTGCTGGCCAGCAGCCGGCCTTGTGCGTCCAGCAGGTACAAGCGGCTGTCGGGGTCGAACAGCAACAGGCTGCGCAGGAAGCTGGCGAATTCCTCGGGGTTGCGCTGCTGCTGCTCCAGCAGGCTGTCGTGCTGCTGCATCACGCGCGTCATGAAAGCCTCGGCGCGCAGGTAGGCGCTTTCGCGTTCGAAGCGCTGGAAGGCCAGCGCCACCGTGGCGAGCACCGCCACCGCAGTGGCCAGGCCAGTCAGGAACACCGTCAGCGCCAGGCGCAGGCGCACGCTCATCGCCGCCGGGCCTTGATCAGCGGATGCACGCCGCCCACGCTCCTATGGCGCATCGCGCATCTTGTAGCCGGCGCCACGCACGGTCAGGATGAAGCGCGGGTTCATGGCATCGGCCTCCAGCTTGCTGCGCAGCCGGTTGATGTGCGTGGTCACGGTGTGTTCGTAGCCGTCGTGCGTATAGCCCCACACGGCGTTCAGCAGCTGCGCGCGGGAAAACACCTGGCCCGGGTGGCGCGCAAAGTGCAATAGCAGGTCGAATTCCAGTGCCGTGAACTCCAGCGCGCGGCCTTCCAGCCGCGCCTCGCGCCGCACGGGCAGGATGTCGAGTTCGCCATTGCGCACCGCTTGCGACTGCGCCGGTGCCGGAGCCGCCTGTGCGGCGCGCAGCAGCTCGGCGCGGCGCAGCAGCGCCTTCACGCGCGCCAGCAGCTCGGCCATCGAAAAAGGCTTCGTCAGGTAGTCGTCGGCGCCCAGTTCCAGGCCCAGCACGCGGTCGAGCTCGGTGCTCTTGGCGGTCAGCATCAGGATCGGCGTGGCCTGGCCCTTGGCGCGCAGCGCCTTGCACACCTCCAGGCCGTCCAGCCCCGGCATCATCAAATCCAGCAGCAGCAGGTCGGCCGGTTGCGCCAGCTGCTGTGCCACGGCCGACACGCCGTCAGCCACAGCGCGCACCTGGTAGCCGCTGGTCTGCAGGTTCAGCACGATGAGGTCGCGGATGTCGGCCTGGTCTTCGGCCACGAGGATGTGTGAGGGCATGAAGGGCTGTCGCGCTGCTGAACCGGGTTCTTACGGCCGGTCTTGGTGGGCCAGCAGGCCCAGCCTTGACCGCGATGTGATCTGGCTGTGATGTTTGGTGATCAAGCCGCGAGGTGCGCCAGTCACAGTGTAGCCATCGACCCAGCCTCATCCACATCAGCCTCACCCACAGCAGCCTCACCCACAGCAGCCTCATCCACCGCAGCCGCAACGACGTACACACCACCATGCTTGCAGCCCTTCACACCCAGCCGCTTTCGTTCAACCCCGCTTTGCTGGCGCGCTCGCCGCCATCCGCTGCACCTGCTGCAGCCGCTGCAGCCGCTGTGCCCGCTGTGCCCATGGCCCCCGGCTGGGCTGAGCTGGCGCCGCACCGCAGCCGCCTGGTGCAGTTTGCGCGGCGCCGCCTGCTCGACCCCAGCCTGGCCGAAGACCTGGTGCACGACGTGTTCGAGGCGGTCATCACCTGCCGCGCGCAGTTTGGCGGCAAAAGCTCGCTCAGCACCTGGCTGGTGGGCGTGTTGAAGCACAAGATCGTGGATCTGGTGCGCCAGCGCAGCGGGCATGTCAGTCTGAACCTGGGCGACGATGATGATGAGAGCGCGGGCCTGGCGGCCGAGCTGGTGTGCTCGCAGCCCGGCCCGGCCGAGGTGGCCGAACAGCGCCAATTGCTGCAGCGCACGCTGCGCAGGATTGAAGAACTGCCCGACAACCTGAAACGCGTGGTGGAGCTGCGGGTGTTGCAGGACGACAGCACCGAAGCCGTGTGCCAGGCGCTCAGCATCAGCGAGCAAAACCTGTTTGTGCGCCTGCACCGCGCACGCAAGGCCTTGGCGGTACCGGCTTGAAGGTCTTTCTCCTTCTCAATGCGAGTGAAATGGAGAAGGCCAGGCGGCCCGGCCCAGCCGGGTCTGAGCTGGGGCGTCAGCGCGTGGCCGGCCCCAGCCCTATCGGCGCCGGTGCCTGCATCAGGATCTTGCTGAACAGCGGCGCGTAGTCGTTGGGCGCCTGCTCGCCCGGGCTGGGCAGGGTCAGCGGGTCGCGCCCGGCTTCAAAGATGGCGTCCAGCTGCGCCCAGTCGTCAGCGCCCAGGCTGCGTTGCGCGGCGGGCAGCACCTCGCGCTCTTCCAGCGCCATGTGCTCCAGGTACTGGCGCGTGTACAACTGGCACGCCTGTTCGAAGGCTTCGCGCCGCGGTTCGCCCAGCACTTCGAAGGCCAGCAGCGCGTGCTGCAGGTCGCGGATGGACTTCTCACTCCTGTGGTGGTCCTGGTCCAGGCGCTGCAGCACTGCTTCCAGTTCAGGGCAGCGTGCACGCAGCAGCGGAAACAGGTATTCGGTTTCGCGCCGGTGATGCTGGCGTTCGGGAAACTCGTCGACGTAGAACAGCATCGCACGCAACACGCTGAAGTCGGGCAGGTGCCCTTCGCGCCGGGCCATCTGCAACAGCATGCCCATGGACCGCAACATGGCGGCCAGGGCCTGATGTTCGTCTTGCAGGATGGTGAGGGTCGCGGGGCGCATGGGCTGCAGCATGAAACCCGGCAAGTTCGCGCGGCTTGACGTAGCTCAAGTCCGGTACAGGTTGGCCGCCCGGTGTGCCGCCAGTCGGGCAGCATGTCAGGCGGCACCGTGCGGCCTAGAATTCCCGGCCCACCCCACACCGCCTGACTGCCTGCCCATGCCCAACCCCGACACCTCCTTGATGGCCAATGCCATCCGCGCCCTGGCCATGGACGCCGTGCAGCAAGCCAACTCCGGCCACCCCGGGGCGCCGATGGGCATGGCCGAGATGGCGGTGGCACTGTGGGGGCGGCACCTGAAACACAACCCGGCCGACCCGCACTGGCCCGACCGCGACCGCTTCGTGCTGAGCAACGGCCACGCCAGCATGCTGCTCTACGCGCTGCTGCACCTGACCGGTTACGACCTGGCCATGAGCGAGCTGCGCAATTTCCGCCAGCTCCACAGCAAGACGCCGGGCCACCCCGAAGTCGACCTGACGCCCGGTGTGGAGACCACCACCGGACCGCTGGGCCAGGGCCTTGCCAACGCCGTGGGCATGGCGCTGGCTGAAAAGCTGCTGGCAGCCGAATTCAACCGCCCCGGCCACGCGCTGGTGGACCACCGCACCTAC
>JBBQMM010000270.1:0-6240 GCA_038328935.1 Burkholderiales bacterium | reverse complement strand
CGCCCAGCACGAGGCCGATGCCCACCGCGATGACGCCCACCACGATGCTGTTTTGCGCGCCCACCAGCCACTGACTGGCGATGTCGCGGCCCAGGCTGTCGGTGCCCAGCCAGTGCTGGCCGCTGGGCGCTTGCAGCTTGGCAGGAATGTTGATTTCGGCCACGGGGTAGGGCGTCCACAGCAGCGACAGCAGCGCGGCCGCGGCCAGCAGCAGCGTCAGCACGCCGCCGACCATGAAACTCTTGTGGCGCAACGCACGGCGGGCCAGCGTGTTGCCTGAAGTGGCGCTGACCATGGTGCTGCCGATACCACTGCTCATGCCGTCATTCGTGCCGCTGTCCACGACGCCAGCCACAACGCCATCCACGACGCCATTCGTGCCGCCATTCATCCCGCTATTCATCCCGCTATTCATCCCGCTTTTCGTCCCGCTACCTTCATCCCGCTACCCATCCCGCTACCCATCCCGCTACCCATGCCGCAGCCGCGGGTCGATCAGCGCATACAGCACGTCGACCACGAAGTTCACCACCACCACCACCGCGGCCAGCAGCATCACCACGTCGCGCACCACCACGAGGTCGCGGTTGCTGATGGCCTGGAAAACCAGGCGCCCGACGCCGGGCAGCACGAACACGTTCTCGACCACGATGGTGCCGGTGATGAGATTGGCAAACTGCAGCCCGGCCACCGTCAGCACCGGGATCATCGCGTTGCGCAGCACGTGGCGCCACAGCGCCTGCCGCTTGCTTAGACCTTTTGCGCGTGCGGTGCGAACGAAGTCTTCGCGCATCACGTCGAGCACCGCCGAGCGCGTCACGCGCGCCAGGATGGCGGCCTGCACCAGCGCCAGCGCAATGGCCGGCAGGATCAGCGCCTTCACGCCTTCCAGCACACCGCCGCCATCGTCTTCGGTCCAGCCCGGAAAGCCGCCCGCGCTGACCCACTGCAGCTGCACCGCAAAGAGCAGGATCAGCAGAATTGCGAACCAGAAGTTCGGTATCGCGATGCCCACCTGGCTGGCCGCCATCACGCCCACGTCGCCGAGGCGGTTGTGGCGGCTGGCCGCAAACACGCCCAGGCCCAGCGCCAGCACCACCGTCAGCAGCATCGCCATCAACGCCAGCGGCAGCGTCACCTGCAGCCTTTCGGCGATCAGCTCGGCGGTGGGCGTGTCGTAGCTGGTGCTGGTGGCCGTGTCGCCCTGCAGCAGGCCGCCCACCCATGAGCGATAGCGCTCCAGCGGCGGCCGGTCCAGCCCCAGCTTGGCCTGCAGCGCGGCCAGCGATTCCGGCGTCGCGGTGTCGCCCAGCATCATCTCGGCGGCGTTGCCCGGCAGCAGCTCCAGCAGCGCGAACACCACCATCGAAGCCACCGCCAGCGTGAGCAGCAGCGTGGCCAGGCGTTTGAGCAAGAAGGGTCCCATCGCTGGCTATGATGCCCCAAGCCCCGGAGAGTCTTGCCATGTCCACCACCGTTCCTTTCGACGCCGCGCTGCTGCACATCGGCGGCCACTGGCAAAGTGCTGCCAGCGGGCAGACGCTGCCGTTGATCAACCCGTCGGACGGCAGCGTGCTGGCGCACATCGCGCGCGGTGGCGCAGCCGATGTCGGCGCTGCCGTGCGTGCGGCGCAGGCGGCGCTGGATGGCAGCTGGGGCTTGCTCAGCGCCACCGACCGCGGCCGCATCCTGATGCGCATGAGCACGCTGGTGCTGGAGCAGGCCGATGAATTGGCGCGGCTGGAAGCGCTGGACGTGGGCAAGCCGCTGAAGCAGGCCCGCGCCGACGCCGTGGCGCTGGCGCGCTACCTGGAGTTCTACGGCGGCGCGGCCGACAAGGTGATGGGCGAGACGATTCCCTTTGCCAACGGCTACACCGAGTTCACGCTGCGCGAACCGTATGGCGTCACGGCGCACATCGTGCCCTGGAACTACCCCATGCAGATCATCGGCCGCAGCGTCGGTGCGGCCTTGGCGATGGGCAACGCGTGCGTGCTGAAGCCGGCCGAAGAGGCCTGTCTGACGGCGCTGGCCTTCGTGCGCATCGCGCAACAGGCGGGCCTGCCCGCTGGTGCGCTGAATCTCGTCACCGGGCTGGGCGAAGAAGCCGGCGCGGCGCTGTCGGCGCATGCGGGCGTGCGCCACATCTCGTTCACCGGATCGGTGACGGTGGGTGGGCTGATCCAGGCTGCGGCCGCGCGCAACGCCGTGCCGGTGACGCTGGAGCTGGGCGGCAAGAGCCCGCAGCTGGTGTTTGCCGATGCCGACCTCGATGCGGCGCTGCCTTTCCTGATCAACGCCGGCATCCAGAACGCGGGCCAGACCTGCTCGGCCGCTTCACGCATCCTCGTGCAACGCCCGGTGTTCGACGAGGTGGTGCGCGGCATGGCCGAGCGCTACCGTGCGCTGCGCGTGGGCCCGGCGACCAGCGACCCCGACGTCGGCCCCGTCATCAGCCGCCGCCAGCAAGAGCTGATCCTCGGCTACCTGGACCTGGTGCGCGACAGCGGGCTGCAGGTGGCCGCGCAGGCGCGGCTGGCGAGCAACCTGCCGGCCGACGGGTGCTACGTGGCACCCACGCTGGTGGCCGACGTGAACCCTCGGCACCGCCTGGCGCAGGAGGAAATCTTCGGCCCGGTGCAGGTGGTGATCCCGTTCGACGATGAAGCGCAGGCGCTGGCCATCGCCAACGGCACTGCGTTCGGACTGGTGGCGGGGGTGTGGACGCGCGACGGCAGCCGTGCGCTGCGCCTGGCGCGCAAGCTGCAGTGCGGCCAGGTCTTCATCAACAACTACGGTGCCGGTGGCGGCATCGAGCTGCCCTTTGGCGGCGTCAAGCATTCGGGCCACGGACGCGAGAAGGGTTTTGAGGCGCTGTACGGTTTTTCGTCGCTGAAGACGGTGGCCATCAAGCACGACTGAGGTCGGGGGGAGGGGGGCAATCGCCCCGGAGGCTGGCGCCCGCGTCAGCCAGGTCGCCACAGAAGGCAGGGGCGTGCACGCTGGGGGTTCGCCCTCGTTGACGGCTGCCATCAAAGCGGCTGCATGCGACGCCGGGCCGCACGGGGCACACTGTGCTGCATGGACTCCACGTTACCCCTTGCAGCGCACGCCACGCCGCGTTACACGCGCACCGCCATCGCATTGCACTGGCTGCTGGCGTTGCTGATCGTGGGCAATCTGGCGCTGGGGCTGTACATGAGCGGGCTGGCTTTTTCGATGGCCCGCCTGAAGCTCTACAACTGGCACAAGTGGGCTGGCGCGGTGATCCTGGCCTTGTCGGCGGCGCGCCTGGTGTGGCGGCTCATGCATCGTCCGCCGCCTTCGCCCCCGATGCCGGGCTGGCAGCGACAGGCCGCTCGCGCCACCCACGCGCTGCTGTACGCGTTGTTCTTTGCCGTGCCTTTGGCGGGCTGGGCCTACAGCTCGTCGGCGGGCTTCCCCGTTGTCGTCTTTGGCGTGCTGCCGTTGCCCGACTGGGTTGTGGTTGATCGCCGGCTTGCCGACGTGCTCAAGCCGCTGCACAAGTGGCTGGCGCTCAGCCTCGCCGCGCTGGTGCTGGTGCATGTGGCCGCCGCGCTGAAGCACCATTTCGTGGACCGCGACGGCCTGCTCAAACGCATGCGGCCCGCCTTTTGAGCGGGCACCATCGAAAGACCGTCTGCCTCTCAGTCGCTTCACCGTAGTCTGCCGGTCGCGTCTCAGACGCTGCGCTTGCTGCCGGCTTTGTCGGCCTTATCTGCTTCATCTGTTTTATCCGCTCTATCTGTTGTTGAACTGAAGTCAGGAATCTTGTCCATGTCACATCGCATCCGCTCTCCTCTGCTGTTTACCGTCACCCTGGCCATGGCCCTGTTGGCGGCACTCGTGCAGCCCGCGTTGGCGCAAGGCGCCGCGGTGCAAGTCGTGGCTGCTGGCAGCGAGGTGGCCTTCACCACGCGGCAGTTGGGCGTGCCGGTGGAAGGCCGCTTCGGCAAGTTCACGGCGCAGCTGGCACTGGATCCACGCAAGCCCGAAGCCGGGCGTGTCAGTTTCAGCATCGACACCGGCAGTGCCCGTTTCGGCAGCGCCGAGCTCGACGCCGAAGTGCCCAAGCCGGAGTGGTTGAGCGCGGTGCGCTTTCCACAGGCCACGTTCCAAAGCAGCGGCATCAAGGGGCTGGGCGGCGGCCGTTTCGAGGTCGCCGGCAAGCTCAACATCAAGGGCCAGGCACGGGATTTGACGGTGCCCGTTCAACTGGTGCAAACCGGCTCGCAAAGCATGGCCACCGGCACCTTTGTCATCAAGCGGCTGGACTTCAAGGTGGGTGAGGGCGAATGGAGCGACACCTCGATGCTGGCCAACGATGTCAACGTGCGCTTCAAGCTGGTGTTGACGGGCGTGGCGCCGCTGTAGGGCTTTGCTTCAGCCTGCTCGCAGCCATGTGCTGCGGGCCGACCACCACCAGGATTCAGCTCCATTCTGAAATTTCCTTTAAACCTGTACATGATGAAAAAATTTGCCTTTGCCCTGTCTGCATTGCTGGCCATGACGGCGGCTCAGGCCCAGTCGGCGAGCTACGCAATCGACCCCACGCACACCTTCGTGACCTTCGAGGTCAACCATTTCGGCACCTCCACCAACCGCGGCCGCTTCGACAAGAAGGAAGGCACGATCCAGTTTGATCGCGCCGGCAAGACGGGCCGTGTGGACATCACGCTGCACACCAGCTCCATCAACACCGGCGTGGCGCCGTTTGAAGCGCACTTGAAGAGCAAGGACTTCTTCAACGCCGCCGAATTTCCGACCGCCCGGTTCGTCAGTGAGCGACTGGTGTTCAGCGGCGACAAGGTTTCCGAGGTGCTTGGCAACCTCACGCTGCTGGGCAAGACGCAGCCGGTGACGCTGAAGGCCAGGCTCTTCAATTGCTACACCAGCCCGATACTGAAGCGCGAGGTCTGCGGTGGCGACTTCGAGACCACCATCGACCGCACGCATTGGGGCATGAACACCTACGTGCCTGCTGGCCAGCGAGGTGAAGTGCGCCTGCTCATCCAGGTGGAAGCCATTCGCCAGTGATGCCGGCCAGCGCTCAGCGGCAGGTTCTGCGCTGGCCCGTAGCGCTGGCCGCGGCCGTGTTCGGCCTGGCCGTGGCGCCGCATTGGGCCGCCGCCCAGCCGGTGGCCTATGCATTGGTTCCGGAGCAGAGTTTCGTGACCTTCGAGGTGCTGCATTTCGGCACCTCAACCATCCGCGGCCGCTTCGGCCCGCTGCAAGGTGAAGTGCTGCTGGACCGCCCGGCCGGTACGGGCGAGGTTTCGTTGCGCATCTCCACCGCCGATGTGAACACTGGAGTCGGGGTTTTCAACGCCCGGCTGCGCCAGGCTGACCTGCTTTCATCAGAGGCCTTTCCCGAGGCCTATTTCGTCGCGCGAAACCTGCGCTTTGCAGGCGACGCCGTGGCCGAGGTACGGGGTGAATTCACATGGCGCGGCGTCAGCCCGCCGCTGTCGCTGCGCGCGCAGCGCTTCGGCTGCCGCATCGACCGGCAGACCAGCCCGTCTGACGAGATTTGCGGCGGCGACTTCGAGGGTGAGTTGCTGCGCAGCGATTTCGGCGCCACCTTCGGCCTGCCCTTCGTGGCCGACCGGGTGCGCCTGGTGGTGCAGGTGGAAGGTCGCAGGCGGCGTTAGCCCGTGGGCCGGTGCGGCCCGGTGCGGCTTGACGTGCGACAGTTTTTCGTTGCGCGGGGTGCCGAAAAAGCGGGTTAGACCCGGTTGTCGGCGCAGCCGAGGTCGTCATGATGTTCAGTTGGTGCCTTGCCTTGCGCAAGCGTTCCAGCTCAACCATCAACTCCGGGACAACCTCGACATGACCGAATCCACCCGCTCCCCGGCTCAACGCCGTCGTTTTCTCAAGCACGCAAGCGCTGGCGCCGTGGGCGCCGGTGCGCTCGCCGTACCCATGGTTTCCAGCGCCCAGACGGCCTCGTTCCGCTTCCAGAGCACCTGGCCTGCGAAAGACATCTTTCACGAATACGCCAACGACTTCGCCAAGAAGGTCAACGACATGGCGGGCAGCAGGCTGAAGATCGAGGTGCTGCCCTCGGGCTCGGTGGTGCCGGCCTTCCAGTTGCTGGATGCGGTCAACAAGGGCACGCTGGACGGCGGCCATGGCGTGCTGGCTTACCACTACGGCAAGAGCAATGCGCTGGCGCTGTGGGGCAGCGGCCCGGCCTTCGGCATGGACCCCAACATGGTT
>JBBQMM010000269.1:0-6255 GCA_038328935.1 Burkholderiales bacterium | reverse complement strand
CTGCGTGCCACCTGGAAGACGTCATGACGGCCGTGCTCCGTCCGCGTCCGGCGCACCGCGACCCCGCCGCGCTGGCCATCCTGAAGAACCGCTTCGAGGCCATCGCCCGGAAGATGGCGCACACGCTCTTGAAGACCGGGCGCTCGGGCGTGCTGAATACCGCGCGCGACTTCTCGTGCGGCATCCTCACCGCCAACGGCGACCTCGTCACCGCGGCCGAGTGTTACCCGATCCATGTGCTGCGTGGCCCCGACATCATGGCCCGCACCATGAAGGAACGGCACCCGGAGCTGCGCCGTGGCGACGCCGTGCTTCACAACTCGCCCTACCACGGCAACACGCACGCGGCAGACCATGCGATCCTGGTGCCGGTGTTCGACGACGACGGCGTCCATCGCTTCACCACCATCGTGAAGGCGCATCAGGCCGATTGCGGCAACTCGGTCCCCACGACGTACGTCGGCACCGCGCGTGACGTCTACGAGGAAGGCGCGCTGATCTTCCCGGCCGTGATGATCCAGCGCGACTACCGCGACATCGACGACATCGTGCGCATGTGCGAGATGCGCATCCGCGTGCCCGAGCAATGGCGCGGTGACTACCTGGCGGCGCTTGGCGCCTCGCGCATCGGCGAACGCGAACTGCTGAAGCTGGGTGCCCAGTGCGGCTGGCAGGCGCTGGAGGATCACACCGCCGCGTGGTTCGACTACAGCGAACGGCGCATGGTCGCAGCGCTGGGCCGTCTGCGCTCGGGCGGCGCCACGGCATGGGCCACGCACGACCCGATCCCCGGTACGCCGCCCGATGGCATCCGCATCCAGGCGCAGGTGAGCATCGACGCCGAGGCCGGACGGGTCGCCATCGATCTGCGCAACAACCCCGATTGCATGCCGTGCGGGCTGAACCTGTCCGAAGGCTGTGCCTTGAGCGCCGCGATCGTCGGCATCTTCAACTGCATCGACCACACGGTGCCGCCCAACGCCGGCAGCCTGCGCCGCATCGACGTGGCGCTGCGCGAGAACTGCTGCGTCGGCATTCCGCGCCACCCGACCAGTGTGTCGGTCGCCACCACCAACCTCTCGGACCGTCTGACCTGCGCGGTGCAGCGTGCGGTGGCTGCCATCGATCCGCGGCACGGCATGGCCGATGGCGGGCCGCCGTTTCCTCCGGTGGCCGGCGTGCTGTCAGGGACGGACCCGACATCGGGCGCGCCGTACTGCAACGGCATCCTCTTCGCGGGCAGTGGCGGCCCCGGCAATCCCTACAGCGACGGCTGGGTCACGTTGCTGTCAATGGGCAATGCCGGCATGCCGCAATTGCATTCGGTGGAGGTGGCCGAGGTTCAGCACCCGATCCTGATCCAGCAACGCGCCATCGTGCCCGACACGGAAGGCGCCGGGCGCTTTCGCGGTGCGCCCGGCACGCTCACGCAATTCGGCCCGACGCTGGCGCCGGTCGAGGTGGGCTACGTCAGCGACGGCACGGTCTACCCGGCCGAAGGCGTGGGCGGGGGCGGCTCGGGCGGCCACTCGCGCCAGTGGCGCCGGCGTGCCGACGGCACGGACGAAACGCTGCCCACCTATGGTCAGGTGGTGCTGCATCCGGGCGAGACGATGTTCTCGGTCACCGCCGCGGGTGGTGGCTTCGGCGACCCGTACGAGCGTGAGCCCGCCCGAGTGTCCGAAGACGTGCGCGAAGGCTGGGTCAGCGCGCGGCGTGCTGCCGAAGCGTATGGCGTGGTGATCGAGGCCGACGGCACGGTCGACCTGCCGGCCACGCTGGCGCTCCGTGCAGGGGCGCGCGAATGACCGCTGGGCGGCTGGCAGGGCGACGGGCCTTGATCACCGGAGCGAGCCGCGGCATTGGTGCTGCCACGGCGTTGGCCTTCGCGGCCGAAGGCGCCGACATCGCGTTCTGCCACGACGACGATGACCCCGGTGCGCAGGAGGTCCTGGCTGCCGTGCAGGCGCTGGGCCGCCAGGCCTTCGCGTGGCGCGTGGACATCGGTGGCGAAGCGGCGTGCCGGAGCCTGTTCGCAGATGCCGAACGTGCGCTGGGCACCATCGACGTGCTCGTCAACAACGCCGGCGTCAGCGAGCAGGCACTGGTGGAAGACACGCACATGGCCTCGCTGCGCTGGATGCTGGCGGTGCACCTCGAAGCCACATTCCTGCTTTCGCAACTGGCCTATGTCGGCATGAAGGCGCGGCGATGGGGGCGCATCATCAACGTCACGTCGCAATTGGCCTACAAGGGCGCACCGGGCCTGGCGCACTACAGCGCGGCCAAGGCCGGCGTGGTGGGCTTCACACGTGCTTTCGCACAGGAGGCGGCGCCCCACGGTGTGCTGGTCAACGCCATCGCGCCGGGGCCCATCGACACCCGCCTCAACGACACACTGTCGCCCGAGTGGAAGGCCTGGAAGATCGGCGGCCTGCCGCTCGGGCGCTTCGGCAAGCCGGCCGAGATCTCGCCCACAGCAGTGATGCTGGCCTCGGCCGACGGCGACTTCTATGTCGGCCAGACCTTGTCGCCCAATGGCGGCGACGTGTTCCTCTGATTGAAAGCATCGCCATGACCGACGACCGCGACTACGTGGGCTACGCCGACCTTCCGCCGCATCCGCATTGGCCGGGCGATGCGCGCATCGCACTGAACATCAACCTCAACTTCGAAGGCGGCGGTGAGCGCTCGTTGATGGATGGGGACGGCATGTCCGAAGACGTGCTCAACGACATCGGCCAGCCCTCGCTGAAAGGCCTACGCAGCCCGCTGGTGGAGTCGGTTTTCGAGTATGGCTCCCGCGTGGGGGCGTGGCGGCTGCTGCGGCTGTTCCGCGAGTTCGACGTTCGCGTCTGCCTGCTGGCCGTGGCCCGCGCCGCCGAACGCAACCCGAGGCTCGTGCGGGCCTTCGTGGCCGAAGGGCACGAACTGGTCAGCCACCACTACCGCTGGCTCGACTACCAGACCATGCCCGAGGCCGAGGAACGGGAGCATGTGCGCCTGGCGCTCGAGACGCTGGAGCGCGTGGCCGGCGTGGCACCCGTGGGCTGGATGACGGGCCGGCCCGGCGCCAACACCCGACGGCTGCTCTGCCAGACCGGCCGACTGCTCTACGACCGCGACGCGCTCAACGACGAACTGCCCTACTGGGTGCGCGTGGAAGGCCGGCCGCACCTGGTGATCCCGTACTCGTTCGAGACCAACGACAACCGCTTCGACCAGAACCACGGCTTCTCGACCGGCGACGACTTTGCGCGCTACATGATCGACTGCTTCGAGACGCTGTATGCCGAAGGCGCGCAGCAACCGAAGATGATGTCGCTGGCGCTGCACGACCGGCTGATCGGGCGGCCGGGACGCGTGACGGGTCTCGCCGCATTCCTGCGCCACGTGCGCAGCCGGCCCGGCGTGTGGGTGGCCACCGGCCGCGACATTGCCGAGCACTGGCGCGCCGTGCACCCGCCGCCGGCCTGAACCCATGATGGTCGTGCTCACCGGGGCCGCGGGGTTCGTTGGCCGCCACCTGCAAGCTGCACTGCAGACAGCGGGGCACGAAGTCTTGGCCACCGACCAGCCGGGTCCGGCCATCGTCCCCGCGTGCGCGCTGGACCTGCGCAACCGTGCGACTGTTGTCGACGCGCTCGCCCGCTGGCGACCCCAACTCGTCGTCCACGCCGGCGCCATCTCCGGCGCAATGCTGGCGCAGGACGACCCGGCGCTGATGTTCGATGTCAACGTCGGCGGCACTCTGTCGGTGCTGGAGGCGATGCGCCTGGCCGACGTGCCGCGGATCGTGCACCTGTCGTCGAACGCGGTGTATCGCTCGCGCGACGACCGGGCGCCGGTGGACGAGGATGCCGCACTCGGCAGCGACGAGCCCTACGGTGCCAGCAAGGTGGCAGCCGAGGCGCTGGTGACGGCGTATGCGGCCACGGCGCGCATCGATGCCTGGATGCTGCGCATCTCTTCGATTTACGGACCCGGCCGCAAGACGCCCTACCTGATATCCACGCTGGCCGATGCCGCGCGGGGCGCTGCCGTGGTTCGCGTGACCGACCACAGCAGCAACATGCGGCAGTTCGTCCACGTCAAGGATGTCGTGGCCGCCGTCATGGCGGCCGTGGAGAAGCCGGCGCAAGGCTGCACGGCGCTCAACGTCACCGGCGGCGAGTACCTGTCGGAGGAGGCCATCGCATTGCTCGTGCAACGCCACTGCCCGGGCTTGCGCTTCGAAGTCGTGGTCGACCATGGCGAGCACGGCGATGGCCGCAGGGGCCCGTTGAATTTGGCTCGGGCCGAGGCACTGCTCGGCTGGCGCCCGGCCATCACCGTCGATGCGGGTCTGGCCGAGTTGCTCCGCGCCGACCGCTCGCTTGCCTGAGGGAGGCACCGGTGTGCAGGCGGCGCGCCTCAGCGCGGTTGGACGTAGGCGATGGCCTCGATCTCGACCAGCATCTCAGGCTCGGCGAGCGCGGCCTGCACGGTGGTGCGGGCAGGCGGCTCGGATTGAAAGAACTCGGCGAAGACGGCGTTCATGACCGCGAAGTACCTCATGTCGGCCAGATACACGTTGCACTTCAACACATCGTCGAAAGTGGCGCCGCCTTGCGCGAGGATGGAAGCGATGTTCGAAAGCACCTGCCGCGTCTGCGCGGCGGCGTCGCCCAGGCCCACCAGTTCACCGCGCTCGTTCCAGGCCACCTGCCCGGCAGTGAAGACGAAGCCCGCCGCCGCGGTGCCGGGCGAATACGGGTAGGACGGGCGGGGCTGGAACGCGAGGTTGCCGGGAACGAGCACGGTCTTGGGCATGGAGGCGACTGTTTGCAAAGGGTGACGGTAGCCGGGAAGCAATCCGCGCGCCAGCCCGGAGGCGGACGACAGTCTTGCGGATCGGTTCTCCGAGAGTCTGAAAGCCCCCTTTTTTGAAAGCCACCCGATTGAAAGACACCTTATTGGTGCGAAAGTTGCTTTCAGTTGAACGGCCGTGCGCCTGTGCACGCTGAGAGGAGACGAAGCCCATGAGACTTTCCATCGATGTTGGCGGCACTTTCACCGACCTGGTGGTCGACAGCGGCGACACGCTGACGATGTTCAAGTCCCCCACCACGACGCCCGACCCGGTCGACGGCATCCTCGACGTCATCGGGCTGGCAGCCGCGTCGCGGGGTCAGAGCCTGGGCGCGATGCTGGCGGCGACCGACATCCTCTACCACTCGACCACTCGCGCCATCAACGCGGTGATCACGGGCCGCACCGCGCGCACTGCGCTGCTGGTGACCGAGGGCCACCCCGACATCCTGCTGCTGCGCGAGGGCGGCCGCACCGACCCCTTCAACTACCAGGTGCCGTATCCGCCGCCCTACATTCCGAGGTCACTGACGTTCGAGGTTCCGGGCCGCATCTGGGCCGATGGCCGCGAACTCGCCCCCTTCGACGTCGCACGCGTCACCGCGATCGCGCGACAGTTGAAAGCGCTGGAAGTGAAGGCGGTGGCCGTGTCGCTGATCTGGTCGATCATCGATCCCACCCATGAACTGAAGACCGCTGAAGTGCTGGAAGAGCACCTGCCCGGCGTGCCGTACACACTGTCGCACGCGCTCAATCCCACGGTGCGCGAATACCGGCGCACGTCGGCGACCGCGATCGACGCCTCGCTGAAGCCGGTGATGACGGGTTATCTCGGTTCACTGAAGCGACGCCTCGCCGAGCACGGACTCGGTGGCCGCATCTTCGCGGTCACGTCGCAGGGCGGGCTGGTCAGCGTCGACGACATGGCCGAACGGCCGATCCTGGCGCTGAATTCGGGCCCTTCGATGGCACCGGTCGCGGGGCGGCACTTTGCCGAACTGGAGGGCGCGCGGGCGGCCATCGTCACCGACGCCGGCGGCACCACCTATGACGTGAGTCTGGTGAAGGACGGTGTCATTCCCTGGACGCGCGACACCTGGCTGGGCGCGATCTACCGCGGCCACCTCACGGGCTTTCCGTCGGTTGATGTGAAGAGCATCGGCGCAGGGGGCGGCAGCATCGCGCGCGTGGACGCCAGCGGCCTGCTGCATGTCGGGCCCGAGAGCGCCGGCTCGACCCCCGGCCCCGTGTGCTACGGCCGCGGCGGCACCCAACCCACAGTGACCGATGCCGCCGTGGTGCTGGGCTACATCGACCCTGCCTACTTTCTGGGCGGGCGCATGGGTTTGGCGCTGCAGGCCGCTTGCGACGCGCTGCAGCAGCAGGTGGCCGTGCCACTGGGCC
>JBBQMM010000268.1:0-6283 GCA_038328935.1 Burkholderiales bacterium | reverse complement strand
AATGGGATGGCACCGCCAGCAACTGGCGCAAGTCGGCGTCGGCCTGCTCGTAAATGGACTGAAACTCTTTGCCTCGGTGGCTCATTTCCATGACGCCCATGCCGCTGCGCTTGCCGCTGGCGTCAGGCCAATCGAGCATTTCGCTGGCCGCTTGCGCCAACACTTCCGAGTCAATGGTGGCGGGTCCGGCCGAGAAGTTGTAGGGACGTTGCATCAGTGCTATTTATGGGTAAATGGGCTGCAGCGCTCATAAACAGTGCGCGGGCAGCTATTAAATGTATAGCAACTAGTCGCTGCTGACACCGCTCTCATCCTCGCTAGCGCCTTCTTCGGACGCAGGGTTTGCATCATTTTCGACAATGCGCTGCAACCCACTGAGTTTGGAGCCTTCGTCCAGCCCGATCAAGGTCACGCCTTGTGTGGCGCGGCCTAGTTCGCGAATTTCACTCACGCGGGTGCGTACCAAGACCCCTTTGTCGGTGATCAACATGATCTCATCGTCGGCATGTACCAGCGTTGCGGCCACGACTTTGCCGTTGCGCTCAGACTGTTGAATGGCGATCATGCCCTTGGTGCCCCGGCCATGGCGGGTGTATTCGGTGATGCTGGTGCGTTTGCCGTAGCCGTTTTCAGTGGCACACAACACGCTCATCGGTGAAGTGTCGGCGCCGGCGGCGCTGTCTTGTTCAGCCACCAGCATCGCAATCACGCGCTGGCCTGGCTCCAGCGCCATGCCACGCACGCCGCGGGCGTTGCGGCCCATCGCGCGCACATCGTCTTCATCAAAGCGCATGGCCTTGCCGCCGTCGCTGAACAGCATCACATCGTGCTCGCCGTCAGTGAGTGCGGCCCCGATCAGGAAGTCACCCTCATCCAGGTCCACCGAAATGATGCCGGCCTTGCGCGGGTTGCTGAATTCGTCCAGGCTGGTTTTCTTCACCGTGCCCAGCGCGGTGGACATGAACACGTAGTGGTCTTCAGGGAAGCTGCGGAACTCGCCCGTCAGCGGCAACACCACGGTGATTTTTTCGCCGGGCTGCAGCGGGAACATGTTGACGATGGGGCGGCCGCGGCTGGCGCGGCTGCCTTGCGGCACTTCCCACACCTTGATCCAGTAGACGCGCCCGCGGTCGCTGAAGCACAAGATCCAGTCGTGCGTGTTGGCGATGAAGAGCTGGTCGATCCAGTCGTCTTCCTTGGTCTGCGTGGCTTGCTTGCCGCGGCCGCCGCGCTTTTGCGCGCGATATTCAGTCAGTGGCTGGCTCTTGATGTAGCCGGTGTGGCTGAGCGTGACCACCATGTCGGTGGGCGTGATCAGGTCTTCGGTGCCCAGCTCCAGCGCGTTGCGCTCGATGACGCTGCGCCTGGCGCCCTGTTTGGTCTGGCCGAACTCTGTGCGCAGCTCGGCAAGTTCACCCGCAATGATGGAGGCCACGCGCTTGGGGCGCGACAGGATGTCCAGCAGGTCGGCAATCTCCGACATCACTTCGCGGTACTCGCCGATGATCTTGTCCTGCTCCAGCCCGGTCAGGCGCTGCAACCGCATCTGCAGGATTTCCTGCGCCTGCTCTTCCGACAAGCGGTACAGGCCGTCGGGCTGCAAGCCGATGTTGGCGGGCAGACCTTCGGGACGGTAAGCCGAGCGGCCGCCCGGCGTGCTGTCTTCGGCGCGCGCCAGCATCTCACGCACCATCGAGCTGTCCCAGCTCTTGGCCATCAATGCGGCCTTGGCCACCGGTGGCGTAGGGCTGGTCTTGATGGTCTCGATGAACTCGTCGATGTTGGCCAGCGCCACCGCCAGGCCCTCCAGCACGTGCCCGCGTTCGCGCGCCTTGCGCAGCTCGTACACCGTGCGGCGCGTCACCACCTCACGCCGGTGGTCGAGGAAGACCTCGATCAGCAGCTTCAGGTTGCACAGGCGGGGCTGGCCATCGATCAGCGCCACCATGTTGATGCCGAAGGTGTCTTGCAGCTGCGTCTGTTTGTACAGGTTGTTCAGCACCACCTCGGGCACTTCACCGCGCTTGAGCTCGATGACCACGCGCATGCCGGACTTGTCGCTCTCGTCCTGGATGTGGCTGATGCCCTCGATCTTCTTCTCGTGCACCAGTTCGGCCATGCGCTCGAGCAGCGTCTTCTTGTTGACCTGGTAGGGGATCTCGTCAACGATGATCGATTGGCGCTGGCCCTTGTCGATATCCTCGAAATGGCATTTGGCGCGCATCACCACCTTGCCGCGTCCGGTGCGGTAACCCTCGCGCACACCGTTCAGGCCGTAGATGATGCCGGCGGTGGGGAAGTCGGGCGCCGGGATGATTTCCATCAGCTCTTCGACCGTTGCTTCAGGGTTTTTTAGCAAATGCAGGCAGGCGTCCACCACCTCGTTCAGGTTGTGCGGGGGAATGTTGGTGGCCATGCCCACCGCGATGCCTGCGCTGCCGTTGACCAGCAGGTTGGGCAACCTCGTCGGCAGCACCGTGGGCTCTTTTTCGCTGCCGTCGTAGTTGGGGGCGAAGTCGACCGTTTCCTTGTCGATGTCGGCCAGCATTTCATGCGCGATCTTGGACAGGCGGATTTCGGTGTAACGCATGGCCGCGGCGTTGTCGCCGTCCACGCTGCCGAAGTTGCCCTGGCCGTCCACCAGCATGTGGCGCAGGCTGAAGTCCTGCGCCATGCGCACGATGGTGTCGTACACCGCAGTGTCGCCGTGCGGGTGGTATTTGCCGATCACGTCGCCCACAATACGGGCGCTCTTCTTGTAAGGACGGTTCCAGTGGTTGCTGAGTTCGTGCATCGCAAACAGTGCGCGCCGGTGCACCGGTTTGAGGCCGTCGCGTGCATCCGGCAGTGCGCGACCCACGATCACGCTCATGGCGTAGTCCAGATACGACCGCCGCATCTCCTCTTCAAGGCTGATGGGCAGGGTTTCCTTGGCGAAAGAGGTCATGCGTAGGGCTTCGGAGCTGCGGCGCTGCAGGCTGCAAAGGGCGCAAGCACATTTGGCTTGATCCCTTCATGCAGCCCAGGCGCGCCGGCGCGCAAGAGCGCTGGCGCGGTGAGGAGGCAGATTCTACGGGTGCGATCTTGTCGCAACTGCGCAACAACGCGTCGGCCACGCCCCATGACAGGGCCCAGAATACAGAGCAGCCGACGCCCTATGGCACAATAATCCGTCGGTGTTAAGTGCCTGCGTCAGTGGGAATTTGCCCTAAGCCCGTCTAGAGTTCCCGCTTGCCGTTTTGGACCATTTTGGACGTCACGCAGCCCTATCTGCGGCATTTCTCGAGAGGAGAATCATGAAGAAATTGAACAAGGTATCGGTGCTTTTTGCAACCGTCGCAACCGTCGCCCTGGCCGCTCCGATTGCCGCCCTGGCCGCTGCCCATACGGGTGGCGCCACGGCGAAGTCGATCGACAACTGGCGTGCAGCCGATGGCACCGTTTGGAAGAACGGTACCAATGAACTCTGCTGGCGTGATGCCGGCTGGACCCCTGCAACCGCGCTCGACGCTTGCGATGGCGCCATCAAGCCGCCTCCTCCCGCACCGGCACCTGCGCCACGCGTGGCTCCTCCGCCTCCCGCGCCGGCTCCAGTTGCGCCGCCTGCGGCTCCTGCTGCTCGACCCGCTCCCGCTGCACCGCCCGTGGTCGTAGCTCCTGCTGCAGCGCCCGCACCGGTCCGCGAGAAGGTCACCTTCGCCGCTGATGCCTTCTTTGACTTCGACAAGTCCGTGTTGAAGCCCGAGGCGCAAGCCAAGCTGGCCGATCTGGTCGACAAGACCAAGGCTGTGAGTCTGGAAGTCATCATCGCTGTCGGTCACACCGATGCGGTAGGCACCGACGGTTACAACCAAAAGCTGTCGATCGCTCGTTCCGACGCCGTCAAGAAGTTCCTGACGAGCAAGGGCGTCGAAGCCAATCGCGTCTACACCGAAGGCAAGGGCGAGAAGCAGCCTGCTGCTGACAACAAGACTGCCGAAGGCCGCGCCAAGAACCGCCGCGTGGAAGTCGAAGTGGTCGGTACCCGCGCCAGGTAATGCGCCACTCGCGGCATCTTCGGATGCTGCAGCGCAAGAAAACCCCTCCTCGGCGGGGTTTTTTTTGGCAGTCGCGTGAAGGCCGGGTGCTCTGCTGAAGGCGGTGCTCGTTCAGGGTCGTTTCACGTCGGCACCTGGCAGCCTTCGGGGTCTTCAGCACTGCGCTTACGATCAGGGCATGCAAAACGTCGATGCCCAGGAACTGCACAAGTTCAGCGAACTCGCCCACCGCTGGTGGGACCCTGAAAGCGAGTTCAAGCCGCTGCACCAGATCAACCCGTTGCGCCTTGACTGGATCGACGCGCTGGCCACCCTTCGCGAAAAGGCCGTGCTGGATGTGGGTTGCGGTGGCGGCATCCTGGCCGAGTCCATGGCGCGCCGCGCCGGCCACGTCACCGGCATTGATCTGGCCGCGCGCCCGCTGGGCGTGGCGCGGCTTCATGCACTGGAATCGGGCGTCGTCAACCTTGACTACCGCGAGGTGGCCACCGAGGCGCTGGCTGCCGAATCTCCTGCCGCTTTTGATGTCGTGACGTGCATGGAGATGCTGGAGCATGTGCCCGACCCTTCGTCAGTGGTGCGCGCTTGCTCGACGCTGGTCAAGCCGGGTGGCTGGGTGTTTTTCTCGACGCTGAACCGCAACCCGAAGGCGTTCCTGTTTGCCATCGTGGGCGCAGAGTACGTGCTGCGCCTGCTGCCACGGGGCACGCACGAATACGCCAAGTTCATCAAGCCCAGTGAACTGGCGCGTTGGACGCGCGAGGCCGGACTGGCACTGCAAGGCACGCGGGGTATGGAATACAACCCCCTGACGAGGCGCTACTGGCTGTCGGATGACACCAGCGTGAACTATCTCGTGGCATGCCGCAAGGCCGGCTGACGGTCCACAAGACGGTGGCCAGTCTTTACGAGGTGCACGGCGCAGACACGAAGCAACGCGCGGTTGTGCGCACTGGCTCATCGCCATGCCAGCGATAGCTGCGGTTCTGTTCGACCTGGACGGCACGCTGGTCGACAGCGCGCCCGACCTCGCAGGCACGCTGAACGACATGCGGGCGGCGCGCGGCCTGGCGCCTTGGCCCGAAGCAAGCTTGCGCCACCACTGCGGCTCTGGCGCGCGCGGCATGCTGGGTGAAGGCCTGCAGATCAAGCCGCTGGATCCTGGATACGCCGCACTGCGCGATGAGTTTCTCGATTTGTACGAAGCACGCATGTTGCGCCATACGCGCCTGTTTGAGCCGGTGCAGCCGTTGCTCGACGCCTTGTTCGCGCGCGATCTGCGCTGGGGCATCGTCACCAACAAGGCGCTGCGTTTTGCCCAGCCGTTGTGCCGGGCATTGACCCTTGACGCCAGGGCCGCCGCGCTGGTGGGAGGCGACAGCACGCCACATACCAAGCCGCACCCGGCGCCGCTGCTCGAGGCGGCCCGCCAGTTGCAATGCTCCCCTGACGCCTGCGTCTACGTTGGTGATGACCCGCGCGACGTGGCCGCTGGCCGCGCCGCCGGCATGCGCACGCTCGTGGCCGCCTGGGGCTACGTGGGTGCAGCGCCGCCCGTGCACGCCTGGGGCGCTGACGCCGTGCTGGCGTCTCCGAATGAACTCTTGAATTGGCTGGATGTGGCCTAAACTATGGCGCATGGGACCGACCTGGCTTCGACGTGGGTACGGAGTTGGCGCGGGGCATGCCGAGCACCAGTTCGCTCGTTAATCCACTGGAAACAAAGTAACTGCGAACGATCAAACGTACGCCCTCGCCGCTTAAAACCGGTGAGCTTTGCAACAGCTTGTCTATGGGCTGGGTTTGAGGTCGAAAGGCCGATAGCTGCAAAGTCATTCACATAGGCTCGTCCTGCGGTGTGTCATTCACCGTGGGCCTAAAACCAAATGACTCGGCTGCTGGGTAGCGTGCTGCTGCGCGACCCAAAGGCTTAAAACCAAATCAGTCAGCTACGCATGTAGAACCGTCCAGTGAAGGCTTGCGGACGGGGGTTCGATTCCCCCCGGTTCCACCATTCACGGCTCCGCAAGGGGCCAGAAACGACTAAACCCCTAAGTAAATCAAAGACTTAGCGGTTTTTTCACGTCCGCATGCGACCAAGTAAGGTAAGCATTCGGTGAACCCGTGGGTTCCTTTCGTGCCCGCGCCGAAATCGCTGGACACACGCGACGTTTTCCCGTACGGTTCGCTGCCATGGAAGCGGTGGCGAAGGAACTGGATGCGATCTCGGCGGTAAGCGGGGCGAG
>JBBQMM010000267.1:0-6297 GCA_038328935.1 Burkholderiales bacterium | reverse complement strand
GACGAGCCCTTTTTGCTCGCGCGTCAGGTGGCCCCGTGGACCGAGTTGCCCGTGTGGCTGCCGAGCACGTCGCAAGACATGCACCGCATCAACACCGCACGGGCACGGGCCCACGGCCTGAGCTGCAGGCCGCTGGCACAGACGGTGGCCGATACCGCGGCCTGGCTGCGCGCTGCGTCGAGCAGTGCACCAGGCTCGAGCGACGGTCAGAGCGACGGCCCGCCACGGCCGGCCGTGGGCATGCGCTCCGAACGCGAAACCGCGCTGCTGCAAGCATGGCGCACGTTGCGCGAGCCACGCACCGGACGCTGACGGACCTACCCGGGCCGGCAGCGTGGGCGCACCGTTTGCCCCCACCACCCGGGGCGCGACAACCCCGGTGACGGCGACTGCATCCGCCACCCGGGCTGTTGCGTATCCCAGCCCGTGACTGCAGCCTGCAGAGGCAGTGCTGCCAGCGCTGCAATCACGACCGTGATCGACAAACCCTTCAACCCGCATCAGCAGGAGCTTGCAAACATGAAATCCGGCAACACCCCTTCATCGGCAAAACAGTTGGCCACCCAGGTCGCCGCAGCGCTGGCCTTCGGCAGCGCCCTGGCTTTGGCGCCATCCGTGCACGCCGCCACGGTCTTTGCGCTGGCCGCAGACGGCAGCAGCCTGGTGCGCTTCGACAGCAGCGCGCCGGCAGCCAGCATCACCATCGGCGGAGTGTCAGGCGCCACCACCAGGCTCGACGGGCTTGACTTCAGACCCGCCGACGGCCTGCTCTACGGCTATGAGTCCGGCACTTCCGGCATCTACCGGGTCGACACCCTGACGGGCGCCACCACCCTGGTCAGCACGTCCAGCTCGCCCGTCGGCGCGGCCATCCTGGGCATCGATTTCAACCCGGTGCCCGACCGCTTGCGCGTGGCCACCGATGACGGCGACAACCGCCGCATCAACATTGCCACCGGAGCTGCCATCAGCGACGGCACATTGGCTTATGCGGCGGGCGATGTCAACGTCGGAGCGGCGCCGCACATTGCCGACGTGGCGTACACCAACTCCGACAAGCTTGCCGCCACGGGCACGCAGCTGTACTACATCGACTGGATTCTGAACACGCTGGTGACCACCAGCGCTCCCAACGCCGGCGTGCTGAACACGGTGGGCTTGTTGGGTGTGGACACCGACGAGAACGTGGGGTTCGACATCGTCACCGATGCAGCCGGCCTCAACACGGCCTTTGCTTCACTGAACGTCGGCGGCGTGCAGGGCTTTTACGGCATCAACCTGATCACGGGTGCTGCCACTTTGATTGGCGCCACCAACACGGGCCCCTTGATCGGTCTGGCGGTGGCGCCGATTCCCGAGCCCGGCTCGCTGGCGCTGGTCATGGCCGCGGGTGCCGCGTTGACGCTTCAGGGGCGACGCGGCCGCTCCGCCAAAGCCTGAGCGCGGCCGAACCGGACGGGAAGGGCAAGAAGCCGCTCGGAATTCTTCAGGCACCGCAGGAAGCCGCGGCTGAACGCGTGAGCCTGATCAACCCGGGCCGGCCTGCGGCACCCTCGCGGGACGGCGCCAAAGCGGGCGTTTGAAGCTGCATCCGGGTGTCTTCCACGCGCCCTTGCAAAGGCTTGCGCATCGTCGCGCCCAGCAGGCTCAACCGCCTTCCGTCGAGCACTCCGTGCAGCATGTGTTCACTCGGGCCGTGCCGCCACTGGGCCTGCACGGCCTGAAAGCGCTGCGTCAGGCGCAGCTGCGCGCCGCCGGGCCCGCACCACAAGCCTTCAGCACGCACCGGCACCACCCAGCGGTGCAGGCGGCTGATCTTTTCGCGGCCGACTTTCTTGTCGGGTGCGGCCATGGTCAGGGTCTCGTCGGGCAGCCAGTCCCCCATGTCCCAGTCGTGTGAAACGATGCGCGTGCCGGGCGCCAGCTGCAACAGCGCGGGACGCAGTTGCAGATTGACTTCAGGCAGCAGATACATCGTGATCACGGTGGCCGCCGACAGGTCGGTCTTGAAGAGGTCTTGCTCGCGAAACTGCGCGCGCCCTTCCACGCCGGCCTGACGGGCCGCGTCGCGGCTGCGCTGCACCAGCTCAGGCACGATCTCGACGCCCAGCGCGCTGGCGCCGAAGCGGCGCGCTGCCGTGATGACGATGCGACCGTCGCCGCTGCCCAGGTCAAGCACATGGTCGCTGGACCGCACGCCGGCCAGCTGCAACATCGCCAACGTCACGCGGTCAGGGGTGGTGATGAACGGCACCTCTTCGCCCACCTGCGCGAAGACGAGGGCGGGGCACAGCCCCAGGGCCGCCAGCCAGGCGAAGAACAGTGAGCGCATGATGGCGATGCTAATGGCGACGCCAATGGCGACGTCAATGGCGACGCAGACGGCAACGCAGACGGCGATGCGAACGGCGATGCGACTGTCGATGCGAACTGCGATCCAAACGGCGCGCGGCAGGGGTCGTGTCAGATTGCACAGGTCTGCGTGCGCACCGAAATCGGCCTGGCGCTCCGGGTGCAAGGACGCGACCGCGAGCCCCGGCATCCCGGGCCTCTAACACACCACGAAAGCCATTGCGATTGCAGACAACCACTAAGATGGCCTGTCGGGCCTGCGCCCGCACCCCTGTATGAGTATTCCTCCCCGCCCCGCGGTGGATTTCGCGCCTCGCTTTCACAGCGCACAGGTGCATGCCGCCGACAAGTCTCTGATGAACGCCCTGCACCGGTTGCGGTTCGAGGTGTATTGCCGGGAACGCGCCTTCCTGCCTGAAGCTGACTACCCCGACCAGATGGAATCTGACGCGCACGATGCCAGCGCAGCGCACTTCGTCGCCTTCAATGGCGATGAAGAAGTGGTGGGCTATGTCAGGCTGCTGAGGCCTGACCATCAGCTGCAGTTGCCGTTTCAAACCCGCTGCACCTCGCTGCTGCCGGGCCTGCAGATGCCCCCCGCGGCCGAAAGCGCTGAAATCAGCCGCCTGATGGTGCGCAAAGACTACCGGCGCCGCCGCGGCGACCTGCTGGCCGGCGTGGCAGCGCCGAAGGACCCGACTTCGGCGGCCGACGAACGGCGCAGCCCGACACCGCAGATCATGCTCAGCCTGTACCGGGCCATCTTCGCGTACAGCCTCGACACGGGCTTGCGCTACTGGTTTGCGGCCATGGAACGGCCGCTCGCCCGCGCACTGGCGCACATGGGCTTTGCGTTCAAGCAGGTGGGCGCAGCAGGCGACTACTTCGGCATGGTGGCGCCTTATCTGGCCGACCTGAAGGATCTGGAGGCGCGCGTGGGCGCCCTCAACCCCGATTTGTTGCGCTGGTTGCATGCGCGCGCACCGTTGACCGGATGATGGGCCGTCACGGGGCAGGCCGTGGCGTTCGGCTGGTGCGCAAGGCCCTGCTCGCCTACGCGCGACGGCTGCCGCCAGAGCGCTTGCAAGCCAGGTCCCTGCAAGGTGCTTTGAAAGCGGTGCAACACGCGGCACGCCACAGCGCCGCCTATCGGGTGCTGCTGCAAGAGTCGGGCCTCGACCCCGCTGCCGTGGGCCCGGCCACACCGCTGCAACAGCTGCCCGTGCTGACCAAGGACAACACCTTCGGGCGCTTCAGCCTCGAAGCCCTGGCGCGGCCGCTGCCGCCTACAGCGCTGGCCGATGTGCTCACCAGCTCCGGCCGGGGCGGCCCGGGTTTCGGCTTTCGGCTCACCACCAGGCGTCAGCATGAAAGCGCCTGGTTCGACATCGACATGGGCTTGCAGGATGTTTTTGTTGTCGACGACAAACCAACCTTGCTGGTGAACTGCCTGCCGATGGGCGTGGTGTTTCCGTCGCGCGCGGTCACCGTGGCCAATGTGAGCGTGCGTGAAGACATGGCCTGCGCCATCCTGCGCGATGTGGGTCCGCGGTTTGCGCAGACCCTGCTGTGCACCGACCCGCTCTTCATCAGGCGCATTCTGGCCGAAGGCCGGCGCAGCGGCGTCGACTGGCAACGCCTGCAAACCAGTGTCATTCTGGGCGAAGAAATGCTGGTCGAGGCGCAACGCGAATACCTCGCCGCACGCATGGGCATCGACCTCGAAGGGGACACCTCACGGCTGATCGGCAGCTCGTTCGGCGTCGGCGAACTCGGGTTGAACCTGTTGTTCGAGACGCGAGCCACGATTGCGATGCGGCGTGCGCTGCGCGACCCCGCGCTTGCGCAGGCATGGTTGGGGCTGCCCGCGGGTGACCGCGCCTTGCCCTCCGTCTTCTGCCACAACCCCCTGCGCTGCCACATCGACGTGCTGCATCCCGACAGCCAGGGCTATGGTGAGCTCTGCTTCACGCTGCTGGACCAACAGGCGGTGATACCGCTGCCCCGATTCGCCACCGGCGACCTGGGCCGGCTGGTGCCGCCAGCTACACTGCAGGCCATCTGCCAGGCCACGGGTCGGGCTGCACCGTGGCTGCCGGTGGTGCTGCTGCGGGGCCGTATCAGGGATCGCCAGCCGGCGCTGCCGTCAGTGGAACAAGTCAAGGACTGGCTGTACGAGGACCACGCGGACGCCGACATGCTCAGCGGCGCCTTCAAGATTCACTTGGGCACTGACGGCACGCCGGTGCTCATGCTGCAGCTGATTGCCGAATCGGTATCCGTAGACATAACTCGACTCGAAGCGCGGTTGATCGCAAATGCAACTGGCGCCGGGTTTGCAAAGTTGAGCGTGACATATTGCACGAACCGCGCTGATAGCTGGGGAACGGCGCTGGATCATGAAAGAAAGTTTCCCTACGCAGCGTAAGCCGCCGGTGGCTCCAAAAGCGTCGATCTTTTTTACAGCTGATAACGACCCGATTCCCGCCGGATCAGCAATACCCCTTTGAATCAAGCACTTACATGACGGACGGCATGCAGGCCTGAATATTGCTTTTTACCTTCTAAACCGGTCTTGCCTTCCCTCACCCAATTTCTCGGAGAACTCGAATGATGAAGAAGTCCTTGCTGGCCTCGGCGGCCGCAATCCTTGCCCTGGCAACCATCGGCGGCGCTCAAGCAGCACCGGTTCCGATGATCACAGGCGGAGAAATCAAGTTCTCGCTTGACAACTTCGACTCTGCCACCACGTCTTACGGCAATGTCGCAGGCGTCAAGTGCAACACGGTCGCCACCTGCGACGCTGCCGCCGCAACCTCGGCTCCCGGCAGCATGGGCTCGGTAAGCCCTTCGGCCGACACGATGGGCATCTTCTCGATCTCCACCATTTCCAACTCCACGCTGGGCACCACCCTGTTCACCAAGGGCGCTCAGGGCTACATCACCGGCATCTTCGGCGACCTGTCGGACCGCACGGTTGAAGTAACCTGCGGCGGCTTCGGTTGCTCCACAGCAGCCGTCTCATCGGGTGGCTTCTTCCAGTTGTGGCTGAATGACAATGACTACAACCCGACGCTGGGCCCGGCGGTAGGTGCAGGCAAGGACCTGAACGCTGGCCTGTACCCCGGCGTCAGCGGCGGCACCTTGCTTCTGAGTGGCAACTTCGCCGCCGGTGCCGTGCTGGCCGGTGATCTGCTGTCGACCTACTTCACCAACTTCAGCAACAACACCTTCGGCGGCAACGGCCAGGGTTTCCTGAACATCACTGGCGGCTTGTGGGCCACGCAGTTCGACACCAATGCGCTGACGAACGCCAATGGCGGCAAAAACGATCTGTTCCTGACCAACACCTTCGATGACGTCAACGGCGCTGCGTCAAGCATCGGCTGGACCGTGAAGTCGGTGGCACAGGTGACGGCCAATGCGATTCCCGAGCCTTCTTCCATCGCACTGGCAGGTTTGGCGCTGCTGGGCGCTGGCTTGGCGTCGCGCCGCCGCAAGGCCTGACGAACTCGCTTTCACCAGCACAGTACACGCGGGCCCTCGGGCCCGCTTTTTTGTGTGCCGGCCCTCGGGCCCGCTTTTTTGTGTGCCGGCCCTCGGGCCCGTTTTTTGTGTGCCGGCCTTCGGGCCCGATGAGCGAACCCGGGCATCTTGCAACCCGCGTCGAACTGTGCTTGAGTCACCGTCGAAAGTCGATCTGATGACATTCGCAACGCGTAGAAACCCGACTGAAAGAGGTGCAGTCCTCGCCTAACATATCGCGTGATTGAAGTGAAACTGAAGCGTGTTCCTCTTACCGGCTAAGGCACGGCCCCGATGAGACACCCCGTCCTGCGGCTGGATTGTGCGCTGCTGCCGAGCGCGCCCGCATGAAGCACCTCGCTTCAACGCTGGCAACACGCGGCCCCCAGGCGTTCGAGAAGGCGCTGGAAATGCGCTTCG
>JBBQMM010000266.1:0-6327 GCA_038328935.1 Burkholderiales bacterium | reverse complement strand
CAGGCAGCGGACGAGGATTTCCGAACCATTGAGCTCGGGTGTATTTGTGCTTGGGGGAGCAGGGGGGGGAGAAGTCGGCTGTGCCGAGGCGGCACGCAGGACTCCCGCAGCAGACATTTCCATTTCGAACCTTTGTGAATTTCTCTAACGAAAAACCATTGGTGCTCTTTCTCGCGCCCTTGTGAGGCGGACTCAGAGCCTGCGCGGTCGGCAACCCGCAGTCCAGGTCGGACAGGCGGCTCACTGACCCAGTAGCAAGTTGGTGCAACCCAAAATTATAGACTGGCCCGGCAGGCGGTTCTGGGTCTGGGAATGCACACTCAAGGTGCGGTGCCATAATCCGCGCCGCCCGCACCGGGCGTTACGGAGCGCCCGCGCTCCTCAACAGCGTTGGCTTCCGACAAAGAACTGTCAGACTTCCTCAAGAGCGTAGAAAAGCGCGCCTTCAAGCGGGCGGTCTACGCTGTCAGGAACGAGGAGTCGGCACTGGACATCGTGCAAGACTCGATGATTCGTCTGGCCGAGAAGTACGCCGACCGCCCCGCCGCCGAGTTGCCGCTGGTGTTTCAGCGCATCTTGTCCAACGCCACCATGGACTGGTTCCGGCGCGAACGCGTGCGCAGCGTGGTGCAGAACTTCTCGGAGTTCAGTCCGGCAGACGACGACGGCGACTTCGACCTGCTCGAAGCTCTGCACGCCGTCGATGGCTCCCTTGGCACCGAAAGTGCTTACGACGCGGTATCGAGAACGCAGATACTGGGCGCGATCGAAGCTTCAGTGGCAGACCTCCCGGGGCGTCAACGAGAAGCCTTCCTGCTGCGTTACTGGGAGGAGTTTGATGTCGAAGAAACCGCCACCGTGATGGGTTGCTCGCAAGGCAGTGTGAAAACACACTGCTCGCGGGCTGTACATGCATTGGCCAAGGCGCTGAAAGCCAAGGGAATTACGCTATGACACCGCACAGCCTGCACATCGCCCCCGTCTCCCATGTGGCTCTGGAAGCCCGCATGGCAGGCCGCTTGGCCAGCGCGCTGACGGAATGCAGCGCCGCACTGCCGCACGAGGTCAGCGAACGCCTGCGTGTCGCCAGAGACCAGGCGCTGTCCCGGGCGCGCAAATCACGGCTGGCCATCGCCAGCACGGCCGTAGCTGCCGCAGGTGGCGGCACGGCAGTGCTGCGTGGTGGTCCCGCCGGCGGCTCCGGGCTGCCCAAGTGGCTGTCAGCGCTGATGCCCTTGGCTCTGTTGCTTGCTGGCCTGATGTTGATTGGCCAACTGAATGTGCTTGAGCAGATCCAGGTGGCGGCTGACATCGACTCGCAGTTGCTGTCTGACAACCTGCCACCCGCGGCCTATGCCGACCCCGGATTCGCCCAGTACCTGCGCAAAGGGCCGGCCCCGTGACAGGCTTACGGGCACTGCTGGCGACTGCATTGTGCCTGGCCCTGTCTGCTGCGGTTGCACCAGCAGTCGCTGCCGACCGCACGCCAGCCACAGCAGCCCCCACTGCGCCTGCAGCCAGCGCAACCGCCACGCCCTGGGCCGACCTCACCGGCGCTCAAAAACTGGCCTTGGCGCCACTTGAGCGCGACTGGTCTTTCATCGACGGCGTGCGGCAACGCAAGTGGGTGGAACTGGCCGGCCGCCTGCCGTCGATGCCAGCTGCCGAGCGCGCCCGCATCCAGCAGCGCATGGCCCAGTGGGCCAGCCTGACGCCCGCCAAGCGCAACCAGGTGCGGCTGCAGTTCCTGGAGGCCAAGAATCTGCCTGCAGAGCAACGGCAAGCACGCTGGCAGGAGTACCAGGCACTCGGCGCCGAAGAAAAGCAGGCCTTGGCCCAGCAGGCGCGACTTCCAGCAGTGGCTGCGTCGGCGCCTGAGCGAACCTCGGCGCGCTCCACGGACAAGAAAGACGCCCGGTCTCAGAGCCCTTCGCCCGCGGGCAAACAAAACGTCGTGCAAGCGCCGGCGCCAGCGGTCAACCGATCCGTTACCGCCACCGCGCTGCAAGCGAAACCCGGGGCCACCACACGCCCGCTGACGACCCCCGCTTCACCCCCGTCACACCACCAGACGGGCCTGCCCAAGATCGTGGCCACCGAAGGCTTCGTCGATCCCGCCACGCTGTTGCCCAAGCGCGGGCCGCAAGGCGCCGCGGTGCGCTCGGCCCTGACCGAAGTGCCCGCGCCGAAACCGTGACGGTCGATGCCGCAGCCGGCGATCAGCCTGCCGGCACTGCGCCCAGCGTGACGCGGCGCCTGCTGTGCCTGCTGTACGAAGGCGTGCTGCTCTTTGGCGTCGTGATGGCGGCCGGCCTGGTCTACGGTCTGGTGACGCAGCAAAAGCACGCGCTGGTGGGTTCCACCGGGCTGAAGGCCTTTCTGTTCGGGGTATTGGGGCTCTATTTCGTGCACTTCTGGACCCGCTCCGGGCAGACGCTGGCGATGCTGACCTGGCACATCAAATTGGTGGGCCCCGGCGCGGCGCCCGTCTCTGCGGGCCGCGCACTGCTGCGTTACGTGGTGAGCTGGCTCTGGTTTCTGCCCGCGCTGGCCGCGGTGCATTTCTCGGGGTTGCAGGGTGCGGGTCCGACATTGGCCGTGCTGGTGGCTGGCGTGCTGACGTATGCCGGGCTGGCCAGGCTGCGCAAGGACCGTCAGTTCTGGCACGACGCCTTGTGCCAGACTCGGCTGGTGTCTACCCCACCCCTACCCACCGAACGCGTCAAGCAATGACGCCACCCCCATTCAGCGTCTGCGTTTATTGCGGCTCGCGCCATGGCGCGCATCCGGACTACACCGCGGCCGCGCAGGCGCTCGGCACGGCCCTCGGAAGGCGCGGTTGGCAACTGGTCTACGGCGGCGGCAAAGTGGGCCTGATGGGCGTCGTTGCCGATGCCACCCTGGCCGCGGGTGGCCGCGTGGTGGGCGTGATTCCCGAGTCCTTGCAAAAGGCCGAAGTGGGCCACCAGGGCCTGCACGAACTGCACGTGGTGCCCACCATGCATGTGCGCAAGCAGATGATGGCCGAGCGTGCGCATGCCTTCGTCGCCCTGCCCGGGGGTATCGGTACGCTCGAGGAGCTGTACGAAGTCTGGACCTGGCGCCAGCTGGGCTATCACGACCAGCCCATCGGGCTGCTGAACGTTCGCGGGTACTACGACAGCCTGCTGAAGTTCATGCAGCACAGCGATCGTGAAGGCTTCGTGTCGGCATCCACGATAGCCATGGTGCAGGTGCACCATGACCCCGAAACGCTGTTGCTCGACCTGGCACGCCAGTCAGGGCAGGCGCCCGGACTGGACGACTACTCGAAGGTGTGATCGATGGCGGCACGGCCGCCGGGTTGCCAGAGACGGCGCAGCTGTCGGGTCAGCAGAAACGGCGCAGCTGCCGGGTCAGCAGAAACGGCGCGCCCGCCAGTCAAACCGCGGCTTCGTCGGTCTCGCCGGTGCGGATGCGCACCACCTGCTCCACCGAGGTGATGAAGATCTTGCCGTCACCGATCTTGCCGGTCTTGGCGGCCTTGACGATGGCTTCCACGCAGCGATCAACATCGGCGTCCTTGACCACCACTTCCACCTTGACCTTGGGCAGGAAGTCGACCACGTACTCTGCGCCACGGTACAGCTCGGTGTGGCCCTTCTGGCGACCGAAGCCCTTGACCTCGGTGACGGTAAGACCCGACACGCCCACTTCACCCAGGGCCTCGCGGACTTCTTCCAGCTTGAAGGGCTTGATGACGGCGGTGATCTGTTTCATGGCGAGGCTCCTGGGACGCTTGCGGCCGGCTGCGGCGATGGCGCAGATTTAAGCACGGAACTTGGACGTGATGGGGTAGCGCCAGTCGCGCCCGAAGGCACGGTGCGTGATGCGGATGCCCACCGGCGCCTGTCGGCGCTTGTATTCGTTGAGCTTGATCAGCCGCGTCACACGCTCGACATCGGCCCGCGGGTAGCCAGCGGCAATGATCTCCTCGGCACCCTGGTCTTCTTCCATGTAGCGCGCCAGGATGGCGTCCAGCACCTCGTAGGGCGGCAGGCTGTCCTGGTCGGTCTGGTCGGGCCGCAGTTCCGCCGACGGCGGCCGGGTGATGATGCGCACTGGAATCACGGGTCCGATGCTGCCGTCGGCGCGCCTTGTCGGCTGGCGGTTCTTCCATTCGGCCAGCCGGTACACCAAGGTCTTGGCAACGTCCTTGATGACGGCAAAACCACCGGCCATGTCGCCATACAGCGTGCAGTAGCCGGTGGCCATCTCGCTCTTGTTGCCGGTGGTCAGCACGATGGCGCCGGTCTTGTTCGACAGCGCCATCAGCAGGGTGCCCCGAATGCGCGCCTGCAGGTTTTCTTCCGCGGTGTCTTCCGCCAGGCCCTTGAACTGCTCGGCCAGACTGTTGCGAAAGGCGTCGAACATCGGCGCGATGGCAATCTCGTCGTAGCGCACACCCAGGCGCGCCGCCATGTCGCGGGCATCGATCCAGGAAATGTCGGCCGTGTAGGGCGATGGCATCATCACCGTGCGCACGCGGTCAGCGCCCAGTGCGTCGACCGCCAGGGCCAGCACCAGTGCCGAGTCGATGCCCCCCGACAAGCCGATGATCGCGCCCGGAAAGCCGTTCTTGCCCAGGTAGTCCCGCACGCCCACCACCAGCGCCTGCCAGGCCTGGGCCTCGAGTTCAGGCTCGGCCGCGCAGGCCCCGCTGGGATGCCCGCGGTCGTCGAGGTCGACCAGCAGAAGGTCTTCGGCAAACGATGCGGCGCGGGCCCGCACCACACCGAGCGCATCGACGGCAAACGACGCGCCGTCGAACACCACCTCGTCCTGACCGCCCACCAGGTGCGCATACAACACCGGGCATCCTGTGGCGCGCGCGCGTTCGGCCATGCGGGCTTCACGCTCGTCGGCCTTCTCCAGATGAAAGGGCGATGCATTCAGCACACACAACACCTGGGCGCCAGCAGCACAGGCGGCGGCTGCGGGCTCTTCGAACCAGGCGTCTTCGCAGATCAGCAAACCCAACTTCAAACCGGCCACCTCGAACACGACGGCCGTCAATCCGGCGTCGCGCCCCGACGCGAAATAGCGCCGTTCGTCGAAGACCTGGTAGTTGGGCAACTCGCGTTTGCAATAGGTGGCCAGCACACGCCCGTCGACCAGCACCGACGCGGCATTGAAGCGCCTGGGCACGGCCAGAGACTTCGACCTAAGATCGGCCTCGCCGACCACGTGGTGAGGGTGGCCGATCACCACGTGCAAGCCCGGGCAGTCGGCGAGTTCAAGGGCCAACCTGCCCAGCTCGTCGGCGCAGGCGCGCAGGAAAGCAGGCCGCAGCAGCAAGTCTTCGGGTGGATAGCCAGTGAGCGCCAGTTCCGGAGCGATCACGACGCGGGCGCCCTGCGCGTAGGCCTGTCGCGCTGCGTTGCCGACCAGCCGCGCGTTGCCGGCCAGGTCGCCAACGGTTGCATTGATCTGCGCAAGAGCCACTTTCAACATGCTGATTCCCGAATGACGCAGACCGCGAAAAATACCTCTGAAGATTATGTCATCCGGGTGCTGGAAGACCCCTGCGCCGTGGCTGCCGAGCGCTGGAACGAACTGCTCGCAGAGCAGGCCGAGCCCACGCCCTTCATGCGCCATGAATACCTGGCCGCCTTGCACGTCTCGGCCAGTGCCGTGCGCGCCACCGGCTGGCAGCCGCAGTTCCTGCTGCTCGAAGCCGATGGTGTGCTGCAGGCCGCGTGTGCGCTCTATCTGAAGAGCCATTCTTACGGTGAATACGTCTTCGACTGGGCCTGGGCCGATGCCTACCGGCGACACGGTCTGCATTACTACCCCAAACTGCTGGGCGCCGTGCCTTTCACGCCCGTGCCCGGCACACGGTTGCTGGCGCGCAGCGCCCTGTGGCGCCAGCGCCTGGTGCAGGCGCTGGGCGAAATGTCGCACCAGCAGCAGTGGTCATCGGCCCACCTGCTGTTCATCGACGACAACGACCGTCAGGCGCTGGCCGAGGCCGGCTGGATGCTGCGCGAAGGGGTTCAGTTCCACTGGGTACAGGATGCGGCAAACCCGGCCGTCGACTTCAGCGATCTGCTGTCGCGGCTGCAGCGCGACAAGCGCAAGAAGATCCAGCAGGAACAGCGCCGCGTCGCTGAGCAAGGCGTACGCTTCACGGTGCATGAAGGCACGGCCGTCACGCCCGACTTGTGGGACTTCTTCTACCGCTGCTACACGCTGACCTACCAGGCGCACCACAGCACGCCCTACCTCACGCGAGACTTCTTCTCACGCATGGCGCAGACCATGCCCGAGCACTGGGTGTTGTTCGTG
>JBBQMM010000265.1:0-6406 GCA_038328935.1 Burkholderiales bacterium | reverse complement strand
AGAAGCCTGGCAGGCCATCAGGGCCGGGGGCGGGCGGCCGCTGCATGTCATCGATGGCCCGCTGATGGCCGGCATGAACGTGGTCGGCGACCTCTTCGGCCAGGGCAAGATGTTCCTGCCGCAGGTGGTGAAGAGCGCACGCGTGATGAAGAGCGCCGTGGCGCACCTGCTGCCCTACATCGAAGAAGAAAAGAAGCTGCTGATCGAAGGCGGCGGCGAGGCCAAGGCCAAGGGCAAGATCGTGATCGCCACCGTGAAGGGCGACGTGCACGACATCGGCAAGAACATCGTCACCGTGGTGCTCCAGTGCAACAACTTCGAAGTCGTGAACATGGGCGTGATGGTGGCCTGCCAGGACATCCTGGCCAGGGCCAAGGTGGAAGGCGCCGACATCATCGGCCTCAGCGGCCTGATCACGCCCAGCCTGGAAGAGATGCAGCACGTGGCTGGCGAGATGCAGCGCGACGACTACTTCCGCATCAAGAAGATCCCTTTGCTGATCGGCGGCGCCACCTGCAGCCGGGTGCACACGGCCGTGAAGATTGCGCCGCACTACGAAGGCCCTGTGGTCTACGTGCCCGACGCCTCGCGCAGCGTGGGCGTGTGTTCAGACCTGCTGAGCGACGAGCGCGCCACGCGCTTCATTGCCGAGTTGAACAGCGATTACGACCGCGTGCGTGTGCAGCACGCGAACAAGAAGCAGGTGCCGCTGGTGACGCTCAAGCAGGCGCGCGCCAACAAGACACCCATCGACTGGGCGGCCTACACGCCACCGGTGCCGAAATTCATCGGCCGGCGCCTGTTCAAGAACTTCGACCTCGCGGAGCTGGCCGCGTGCATCGACTGGGCGCCTTTTTTCCAGACCTGGGACCTGGCCGGCAAGTTCCCCGACATCCTGCGCGACGAAGTCGTCGGCAGCGAAGCGCAGCGCGTGTTCAGCGACGGCAAGCGACTCTTGCAGCGCGCCATCGACGGGCGCTGGATGCAGGCCAACGGCGTGGTGTCGTTCCTGCCCGCCAACACGGTGGACGACGACACCATCGAGATCTACACCGACGACACGCGCACCGAGGTCGCCCTGCGCTGGTGTCCGCTGCGTCTGCAGACCGAGCGCCCGGTGGTCGAGGGCGTGAAACGCGCCAACCGCAGCCTGGCCGACTTCATCGCACCCAAAGACGTGAAAGCCGACTACATCGGCATGTTTGCAGTCACCGCCGGGCTGGGCATCGAGAAGAAGGAAAAGCAGTTCACCGACGACCACGACGACTACAGTGCCATCATGCTGAAGGCGCTGGCCGACCGGCTGGCCGAGGCCTTCGCCGAACGGCTGCACCAACGTGTGCGCACCGACTTGTGGGGTTATGCGCCCGATGAAGCGCTGAGCACCGAAGAACTGATCGCTGAAAAGTACCGCGGCATCCGCCCTGCGCCGGGCTACCCGGCCTGCCCCGACCACAGCGTCAAACGCGCGATGTTTGAGGTCATGCAGGCGGCCGACATCGGCATGCACCTGACCGACAGCCTGGCGATGACGCCGGCGGCCAGCGTCAGCGGCTTCTATCTGGCGCACCCCGAAGCCACCTACTTCAACGTCGGGCGCATCGGCGACGACCAACTGGCCGACTGGGCGCAGCGCCAGGCGCTGGCGCATGACCAGGCGCGCCGGCTGCTGGCGCCGGTGTTGTGAGTGGCGGCGTTGTAAACGACGTGTTGAAAACGCGGCGTTGTAAGCGGGGTGTTGCAAACGCGGGGTTGTCAGCGGCGGTGCTGTAAATGGCGGTGAGCAGACCGCAAGCCCTCAGCCGGGGCGCCGGGCGCTGCAATCGTTTCAGTTGCGACCAGGGGTAAGAGTCGGGGACTTGAGGGCCGCGCGCGCTTCAGATGCGCGCGCCGTGTGCCGAAAGCACGGGCATCGCGGTCTGCTGTTGCGGCCGAGCACTTCAGGAGTCGACCTTGTTGCCCACACCTGCCTGGCGCGCCTGCGCCGCACTGCTGTTGTCCGCGTTGTTGTCCGCGTTGTTGGGGGCGTGCGGAGGCGGGGGCGGCAGCGGCAGCGGCGGTGATCCGGGCACCGCCACCAGCAGCGGCCCCGAGGCCCCGGCGACGGCCGCCCAGCCCGCGCCCGTCATCGACAAGCCAGCCACCCGCGCCGAGGCGGCCCGCTTCCTGACCCAGGCCACCTTCGGCCCCACCGACGCCGACATCGAGCGCGTGATGGCCGTCGGTTACGGGCCCTGGATCGACGAACAGCTGGCGCTGCCCGCCACTTCGCACCGCGCCTGGTTCGAGGCGCGCGACGCCCAAATCAAGGCCGCCAGCCCGGGCAGCAACGCCTGGCAAGACCAGGTCTTCGAATCATTCTGGAAGCAGGCCTTGACCGGCCCCGATCAGTTGCGCCAGCGCGCCAGCTATGCGCTGTCGCAGATCTTCGTCATCTCGATGGTCGACGGCAGCGTGGGCGACAACCCGCGCGCGGTGGCCGCGTGGCTCGACATGCTGGGCACACAAGGCCTGGGCAGCTACCGCCAGTTGCTGGAAAGCGTGTCGCGCCACCCGCTGATGGGGCAGTACCTGTCGCACATGCGCAACCAGCGCGCCGACACACGCACCGGCCGTGTGCCCGACGAGAACTACGCGCGCGAGGTGTTGCAGCTGTTCTCCATCGGCCTGGTGGAACTGAACGAAGACGGCAGTGCGAAAACGGTGGCCAGCCAGGCGCTGGAAACCTACACGCCCGCCGACATCACCGGCCTGGCCAAGGTGTTCACAGGCTGGAGCTGGGCCTGCCCCAACTGGCCCGACAACAGCTGCTTCTTCTGGGGCAGCGCCGATGGCGCCAGCGATGCCGATCGCAGCTTCAAGGCCATGCTGGGCTATCCCCAGTACCACAGCATGGAGGAAAAGCGCTTCCTGGGCGCCACCATCGCCGCGCAGGATCTGCCCGACCCCGGCGCCAGTCTGCGCGTGGCGCTCGACACCCTGGCAGCGCACCCCAACGTGGGGCCTTTCATCGGCCGCCAACTGATTCAGCGGCTGGTCAGCAGCAACCCCAGTCCTGCCTATGTGCGCGACGTGGCGCGGGTCTTTGCCAACAACGGCGCCGGCGTGCGCGGCGACCTGAAAGCCGTCATCAAGGCGGTGCTGATGCATGCCGAGGCGCGCAGCATCGGTGGCAGCACCAGTGACACGAGCGGCAAAGTGCGCGAGCCCGTGCTGCGGCTGTCGGCCTACCTGCGCGCCTTCCCGCACCGCAGCGACAGCGGCCACTTCAAGGTCGGCAACACCGACAACCCGGGCAACGCACTGGCGCAGACGCCGCTGCGCGCGCCCTCGGTCTTCAACTTCTATCGCCCGGGCTACGTGCCTCCGGGCACCGCCGCTGCGGCGCGCAACCTGGCAGTGCCTGAACTGCAGATCGCCAACGAAACCACCGCTGCCGGCTATGTGAACTTCATGCGCGACAACGTGGCAAGCGGCGTGGGCCAATGGAACGGCGTCGTCAACGGCACGGCACTGAACCGCCGCGACTTGCAGCCCGACTGGGCCGCAGAACTGGCACTGGCAGGCGATGCTGCGGCCCTGACCGAGCACGTGGTGGGCAAGCTGGTGGTGGGCCAGTCGGCCGCCGCGCTGAAGGCAGAAATCACCGACGCCGTTGGCCGCATCACCGTGCCTGTGCTAAACACCAACGGCAGCAACCAGAGCCAGATCAGCAGCGCCCGGCGCAACCGCCTCAACGCGGCGTTGCTGTTGACGCTGGCTGCGCCCGAGTTTGCTGTGCAGCCCTGACCGCGAAATCTACCAGCACACCCCACCAGCACACCCCACCAGCAAACTCCGACAGAACGCCCCAACAGGACACCGACCATGACCACCACCCCCAGCTCCCGCCGCCACTTCCTGCGCCACGCCAGTGTGATGTCGGCCCTGGCCGGTGCCGGCGCGCCAGCGGCGCTGAGCCTGTTGGCGGCCGGATCGGCCGCCGCGCAGACCGCCACCGACTACAAGGCCCTGGTCTGCATCTTCCTGTACGGAGGCAACGACGCCTTCAACATGGTGCTGCCCACCGATAGCGCCAGTTGGCAGGCCTACAGCACGACGCGAAGCCAGGCGCCGGAGTCGATCGCGCTGCTGGCGCCGGGCGTGGCTGCCAACACCAGCGCCGGCGCCGGCTCACCGGCGCGGCTGGGCGGTGTGCTGCCGCTGACACCCATCACCCCGCAAGGCCGCGGCTTTGCGCTGCACCCGCTGATGGGCGCCTTGCAGACGATGTTCAACAGCGAGCGCAGGCTGGCTGTGCTGCCCAACATCGGCCCGCTGGTGATGCCGACCACGAAGGCACAGTACAACCAGAGCGCGCACCCCAAGCCGGCGCGCCTGTTCTCGCACAACGACCAGCAAAACACCTGGCAGGCGCTGGCGCCCGAGGGCACGGTCACCGGCTGGGGCGGCCGCATGGGCGACATGTTGGCGGCCATGAACAACCGCACCGTGTTCACCTCCATCTCGGCCAGCAACAATGCGGTGTGGCTGTCAGGCCGCACGGTGCAGCAATACCAGGTGGGCAGCAGTGGCGCGCTGCGCCTGGGCGCCGACAGCAACGGCCGCGTTTTCGGCAGCACCGAGGTGGCCGCAGCGCTGGAGCGCATCGCTTCACGCAGCCGCGGCAGCCACGTGTTTGCGGCTGACGTCGCCGCGGTGGCGCAGCGATCCATCGACGCCGAAGTCATCCTGCGAACCGCTCTGCGACCGGCCAGCGACGCGGCCTTCGGCACCACGCCCAGCAGCGGCGGATACAACGCCAACAACGACCCCAAGCTGCAGTACGACAACCCCTTGAGCGGCGGCCGCAGCGCCAATTCACTGGCCCAGCAGCTGCAGGTGGTGGCGCGCATGGTGGACGCCGGCATGAGCGGCGCCACCGGCGTGCGGCGGCAGGTCTTCTTCGTCAACATGGGCGGCTTCGACAACCACGACGCGCAGAACCGCAACCAGGCCGACCTGCTGGCGAAGCTGGCGCATGCCATGCGCTATTTCGACACCGCGCTGGGCGCGATCGGGGGCGGCACAGGCGGCGCGCGCAACAACGTCACCACCTTCACCGCCAGCGACTTCGGCCGCACCTTCACCAGCAATGGCGACGGCACCGACCACGGTTGGGGATCGCACCACTTCGTGATGGGCGGCGCGGTGCGCGGCGGCGAGCTGTACGGCCGATTTCCGACGCTGGCGGTGAAGAACAGCAACAACAACAACTTTGACGGCAGCCCCGACCAGCTGGGCAACGGTGCGCTCCTGCCCACCACCTCGGTCGACCAACTCGGCGCCACGCTGGGCACTTGGTTCGGCCTGAACGGCGGGCAGATAGCCGACATCTTCCCGAACCTGGCGAACTTCGACGCCAGCGTGCGCAACCTGGGCTTCATGGCGGCCTGAGCCAGCTGCCTTGCCCCCGTTCCTTTCAGGGAGAGGGAGCAAATGCCCAGCCGCGTTGGTTCACTTCGCGAACGCCGGGCGCCCACATGGGCCCTCGATACCCATGAACAGATGCCACTTGCCTGCTTTGCGCACACCCCCTCGGAGGCCGGCCCGTCCATGTCAGCCACCCGCAGCCAGACGCGCGCCTGGCGTCCAGGGCGCGGCACCTCCAGGCCACTGCTGATCACGATGTGCGGCGGCTCCGCGGGGTCTGCCTCATCGGCTGCCGCCAAGAACGCCTGCTGCGCATTGACCGACAAGTTGAGCACCACCTGACCCAACTGGGCGGGGTCGGCCTGCACGTCGGGCAGTGGCTGGGCAAGCGCCAGCTCCAGCACGATGCCGTGGCTGCGCAACGTGTAGGCCAGCATGTCGGCGGCGGCCTGCACCACGGCGCCCAGCTGCACGGCCCGCCGCTGCGGCGGCTTCCGGCGCGCACACGGGGCGCCGCGGTGGCCACCTGCAGGCGGGCCTGCGCAGCGTTGTAGGCGGTGTGCACGACAAAACCGTAGCGCGACAGAAATTTGGCCAGCAGGCTGCACAAATCCGACTCGTCGTCAACCACGAGCACGTTGGGCAACGCAGCAAACGGGGGGTCAACCAGAGCCATAGGCGCGCCCGCATCCGATGCCTGTGGTCCCGCGGGCAAACTCATGATATCGGCGCCTGGCCTACATCAACGGCTGCGCACAGCGCTGCGCCGCCTGCTTTTGTTTCAGCATGAGCATCCAAGGCCCCTGTCGGCGCCCGGCGTTCGCGGAGAAAAAAAGGGCGCCACGGTCGGGCCCTTTGCTCCCTCTCCCTTCCTGGGAGAGGGTTGGGGTGAGGGGGCAATGCCGGCAAATCAACGACTTGGACGTTTTGTTTCTTGAGAGCATCCAAGGCCCCTGTCGGCGCCCGGCGTTCGCGGAGAAAAAAAGGGCTGATT
>JBBQMM010000264.1:0-6418 GCA_038328935.1 Burkholderiales bacterium | reverse complement strand
TGCAAATGCACAGGCTGAAGGGCTGTGCCGGGGTCGACCAGCAAGACATCGATGCGCCGCTCGCCCTGGCTGCGCTGCACGCGTGCGCTTGTCTGGGCTGCTATCCACAAGCGCTTTTCTACGGGCTCTGGCGCGCGCAGCTTCGGCGGTCGTCAGTTCCGGGCTGTCTTCGTCTGGCGCGTCGGCCAAGGGTTTTGCATCAACCGCAGGCCAGTCGATTCTCGGCGCTGTCTCAGACTGCGCCAGCGTCAGATTTCGTTTGCTCACGGGCATTGGCTTTTCTGAAGCAAATGATGGCTGATTTCAGGGCTGCAGGGAACAGCGGGCCACCATGCGCTTCAGCCAGTCAACCGCCGAAGTGGCCCGGTTGTTCGGTGCGGCCTGAGGCGGGTGAGGGGTGGCGACAACCAGCGGCTTTTCGGTGCCTGTTCGAGGCGGGCGTGGCCGACAGCACACTGGCTGTGCGAATGTGCTGTTGTCAGCCAGCCATCGCCACTTGAGCGGCTCGCACCAGGAAGCCCGACCGTGACTCGCCGTGTCGGCGCGCGTAATCATCAATGCGCGCCAACACCCGTGCCGGCACGGTGATGTTGATTTTCTCGGCCGGGCCGAAGTAGCGCTCAACTGGCACGTCCACCAATGCCCATATCCAGCCTTGGAAGTCGGGGTCTGCCTGGTGCTCGGCCATGGACTTGGGCAGCGGCAATTCACCACCGTCTTCGGCGATGAATTCGCAGTGCGCTTGAATGGCCTCGCGAGCGTTGTCAAACGCTTGCTCCAAGGTGTCGCCGGCCGAGAAACAGCCGGGCAGATCGGGCACCACCACGCCCCAGGCCGTGGTGTCGGTGCCGGGCTCGACGGCAATCAGATATTTCATCGTCTGTTCCTGTCCACGTCTGCTCTCTTTCACTTCAGTCCGGCCTGCTTTAGCAGTTTGTGCGTCAGGCCCGTACCGAGTCCTTCTTTGGGTGTGGCACGGTCACATGCCCCGGCTTGGCCGAGTGCTTGAACACATGGTGGCTGCCCCGCACACCCCGCAGCATCCAGCCATCGGCCTCAAGCATCTTGATCACGTCGATGCTTCATGGTGGTTACGCTAACCACTGGTAGACAGGGGGTCAATACCTGGGCATGCGTCAGCCTGCTCAAAGACTGCGTCAGGGCCTGCATCCGGCGGCAAACTGCGCGCCGGCTGGCTGACTTGGGCGGGCAGATCCCTGAACCGGCCTCCGCTGTACGCCAGCGTCGCACGCGTTGGATACCCTTCGCGCACCCACAGGCCTTGGATCAGTTGACTGCTGCGCTGACGGGTTGACCGGCGCCCGTTCAGACCCAGCCGTGCCCTCGCGCCTGGTTCATGCATTTGCCAGTGAAAGCCCTCAGCACGGGTACGTAGCCATGCGCTTGATCCAGGGCTTGGCACAGCTCGGCTGGGTCTTTGATGTACTCGTGAATCATGCGCTTGCGCAAGGCGCGCATGGCCACCCAGGACTCGGCCGGCACTTCCAGCAGCCCCAGGCGCTCTGCTTTGGCCAGGTTGTCCAGCACGCTGGATGTGGGCTCGCCCAGCAGCCGCAGCAGCGCAGGCAGCAATTTGTCGCCCAGTGTGTCTTGCAGGCGCCCGAACCGGGCTACGAAGGCATCCACCCGCTCTGAAAGCGCTGCATCGGCACGCAGGGTGGCCGCCCGCGCCGGCGTGAAGGGCTCGGCAAACAGGCGCTGGTCGGTGCCTGTCAGATATTCAAGCTCAAGCCCCACGGTTTCCAGCAAAAAAGCAAGCCTGGCCTTTTCGGGATCAGTGGATTGCAGCGCAGTCATCACCAAGTTTCAGTTCAGCAGCAGCCCGCTGCGCAAGGCATGCAAATGCACAGGCTGAAGGGCTGTGCCGGGGTCGACCAGCAAGACATCGATGCGCCGCTCGCCCAGGCTGCGCTGCACGCGTGCGCTGATCTGGGCTGCTATCCACAAGCGCTTTTCTACGGGCTCTGGCGCTTGCACCAGCAAGTCGATATCGCCGCCTTTGACGCTGTCGTCCAGGCGCGAACCGAACAGCCGTACCCGTGCATGGGGCCCCAGCAGATCATGCGTGGCTTGGGTGATGACGTGGACTTGTTCGGGCGTCAGGCGCATGCGCTGATGCTAGCAAAGAGCCTGGTCTGGACGGGCTCTCAATCGCCAGGGCGGCTGGGGATGGTGCGCTTGCCTCGGCCGGCGCCATCACGTCGTGGTACACAGTTTTCGTCGAACAGAGCACCGGCAAATTACGGGGCAGGCCACTACGCGTCGCCGTGTGGCCGCCGCTTGGATTGTTGCCCTAGATACTGCTTCAGTACGCTACAACCAGATGCCGCTGTGCCACAGTGCCGGCCTCTGGCAACCACGAAGGTTGGTCATGAACGCACATGCATCCACACCCGCACCCGCACCTGCAACCGCAACCCCAGCCCTGCGCTTCACCCACCACGGCGCCGTGCGCGGCGTCACTGGTTCATGCCACCAGCTGACGCTGCCCGACGGGCGTTCAGTGCTGGTGGACTGCGGCCTGTTCCAGGGCGCTGAAACCTCGCCCGACGGCGCTGGCGCGGCGCAGCTGGAAGTGAAGTTTTCGCTGGCGGGCGTGGTGGCCTTGGTGGTCACGCATGTGCACATCGACCACGTGGGCCGCGTGCCCTACCTGATGGCCGCCGGCTTCAAGGGGCCCATCATCTGCAGCCAGGCCTCGGCACAGCTGCTGCCCATGGTGTTGGAAGACGCGCTGAAGGTGGGCTTCACGCGCAACCAGGCGTTGATTGAAGGCTTTCTGGCGCAACTGCGGCGGCAGCTGGTGCCGCTGGCTTACAAGCAGTGGCACACGGTTTTGCAAGGCAGCGAAGGCGCTGCGGGCGGCACCTGCGGGCTGAAGCTGCGGCTGCAGCCGGCGGGGCACATCTTGGGTTCGGCCTATGTGGAACTGGACGCCAGCTGGCCGGTGCCTGGCGCCAAGCTGGTAACCAAGCCGCAAACCCGGCGCGTGGTGTTTTCAGGCGACCTGGGCGCGCCCTACACGCCACTGCTGCCTGCGCCGCAGGCGCCGGCCAGTGCCGACGTGGTGGTGATGGAAAGCACCTACGGCGACAACCTGCACGAAGGCCGCAAGACGCGCCGCCAGCGCCTGCAGGCGCTGTGTGAACACGCCTTTGGCAACGGCGGTGTGCTGCTGGTGCCGGCTTTCAGCATCGGCAGCACGCAAGAGCTGCTGTATGAACTGGAAGAAATCATGCACCGCAACCGCCTGCGGCCCGCTGCCCCCGGCGTGGCCTGGGGCGACGTGCAGGTGGTGGTGGACTCGCCTTTGGCGGCCGACTTCACAGCCGGCTACGCACAGCTGAAAGCGCATTGGGACGCCGAAGCCCGCGCCAAGCTGGCCGCCGGCCGCCACCCGCTGGACTTTGCGCAGCTGACCACCGTAGACGACCACGCCGCGCACTTGCGCATGGTGGCCGCGCTGGCGCGCAGCGCGCGGCCGGCCATCGTTATTGCAGCCAGCGGCATGTGCAGCGGCGGGCGCATCGTCAATTACCTGAAGGCCATGCTGGGCGACGCCCGGCACGACGTGCTGTTTTGCGGCTACCAGGCGGCCGGCACGCCTGGCCGCGCCATCCAGGCCTACGGCCCGCGCGGCGGCTATGTGGAACTGGACGGCCAGCGCTTCGACATACGGGCCAAGGTGCACACGCTGCCGGGCTTTTCAGCGCACGCCGACCAGAAAGACCTGCTGGGTTTCATAGGCCGCATGCGCAAGCCACCGCGCCAGGTGCGCCTGGTGCATGGCGACAATGAAGCCAAGCAGACGTTGGCGGCCCTGCTGCGCCAGCGCCACCCGGGGCTGGATGTGGTGGTGCCGGTGGGGTAGGGCGGGGCAGGGCGGCGGGGTAGTGCGGCGGGGTAGTGCGGCGGGGTAGTGAGGCGGGGTAGTGCGGCAGGGTAGTGCGGCAGGGTAGTGCGGGGCAGGACAACTGCGGTTGCTGAGTCGATACCTGCGCAGCGCCGCCCCAAGTTTCATGGTGCGGGGCAGCGCCCCGGCTCATGAAACACTTTCACATCAAGTGCCGCAACGTTGGTTCAGAGCCGGCCACATCGGACCCGTTGGTTTTCCTGTTGCAGCCGCGGCCAGTGGCCACTCGGCGCGGTCTTTTGGCGTAACGGCGGACCAGTCCAAATCGTCGGGCTTCAGGCCACACGCAGCCCAACCCTGGCGGTGCAGCATGTCGGCCAGCGCCCAGGTGGGCGACAGCTGCGGTGCGGCTTGGCCGCTTTGGCCAGGGCGCACGCCTTTTGCAACGCGCAACAGCCAGGCCGCGCTGCAGGGCACGGTGTGGAACCACGGCGTGGCGTACCGCGGCTGACTTGAACACACCGCCACTTCAGGGGCGCTGGGTATCTGGGTCGTCCAGCCGGCGCGGCGCAAGCACTCGATGCCGATGATCAATGCGCTGGGCATTGCCAGCAGCAGCGCCTGTTCCCAAGGCGGTTTGGGTTGGACCTGCAGGTTGGCAAAGACGTCGCTGTGGCCACCAAATGCTTGCACCCGGCCCTGCTGTTTCCAGCGGTAGAGGTACTGCGACGCGGTGCGGGACGTCCATTGAAAGCGCAAGGTCAGGTCGGCTCCTCTGAAGACCGCCGGCAGTGCCTGCAGCCGTGCCCATGACGATGTGTTGCGTTGCTGTGCAACCGGGTTGGCCTGCGCGTGCCTGCGCCGTGCTGGGTGGCGTCTTTTTTCGTGCAGGGTCTCGGTCATGGTCGTCCTGCTTCCTTGCTGGCGGGTGTGCGTGTGCGTGCGCGTGCGCGTGCGGGTGCGCGTGTCTCAGCCAGCTTCTGCACCTCACCCATAGCGGCCACGCCTTGGGCCAACGCGGCCTGGGTGGCGTCCAGCATGGCTTGCACCGTGGCCGTTGTCAGCGGCCAGCTGCTGGGCAGCCAGCGTGCCAGGTCTCGGGCCACTGCAGTTGCGGCGCCTTCCAGTTCAGCGCGGCGGACTTTCGCTTGGACCAGCCACTGCGCGGGGTTCTGGTTGGGATAGGTGGCCAACCGAACCCGCAGGTGGGCGGGGCTGCAGGTCAAGCCAGGTTCGCGGGACTGCAGCCAGTGCAGATCAAACACATCCCGCGCTTTCAGGTAAGGCCGCGCCGCTACGGCAAACACCTTGTCGGCGTAGATTTCTGAGGTGTCTGACGCAGGCACCATGGCCTGTGCACCTGCACCCAGACCCGTCAGCAGCCGAACCGGTGCAACCGTTACGGCCAATGGGGAAAGTGCAGCAGAAAGGGTCTGCCGCAGCTCCACCCTCACGCGCACCGCGCCAATCCAGTTTGCGCCGCCCACGGTCACATCAAAACTGTGGGGGTTGTGCCCATCGCGTGCCTTGCTGACACGCAATTCGCTGCCCTTGGGCAACCACGGTGCACCGGCCAGACGCCGCTGCACACCCCGGCTGATACTGCCCAGCTTCAGACTGTTGTCGACCAAGAAGTCCAGGTCTTCGCTGAAACGTGGCGAACCGTGCACCAGATGCAGACTGGTGCCGCCCTGAAAAACAAGCTCGCCCGGCCCCCACCTGCGCCCGGCAAGCAGAGCTTCCAGCACGGCCACCTGCAACACCTGGCGAAGCTCGAAAGCGTCGCTTGAACTTAGAACGGATTTCATATTTATCTACAAAAACGTAGATAAGTTTAATCTGTACATCGACCACGCGGGCCGCGGGCATCGTCATTGCAGCCAGCGGCAAGTGCTGGGTTTCATAGACCGCATGCGCAGGCCGCCGCGCCAGCCCTAGGGGTGCCCTAGGGGTTTAGCGATGAAGTTGCTGTAAGCGCCAGTGCCTTGCGCCAAAACACACGGTGCGGCCCGCCGTGTGGCCGGCGCATGCAACCAGTGCCCATGCGGGTTGTTACAGTTTCGGTTCCTTCAAGCTGCCCAGGCAGCGCGCAACACCATTGGCGCTCAGCATTGCGCGCCTACACCCACACCCATGAAAAAAGCACTGATCACCGGCGTCACCGGACAAGACGGCAGCTACCTGGCCGAACTGCTGCTGGAAAAGGGCTACGAAGTGCACGGCATCAAGCGCCGCGCTTCGCAGTTCAACACCCAGCGCATCGACCACATCTACGAAGACCCGCATGTGCAGCACCAGCGCTTCAAGCTGCACTATGGCGACCTGGCCGACAGTTCCAACCTGACGCGCATCGTGTCGATGGTGCGGCCCGACGAGGTCTACAACCTGGGCGCGCAAAGCCATGTGGCGGTCAGCTTCGAGGCGCCTGAATACACCGCCGACGTCGATGGAATGGGTACTTTGCGGCTGCTCGAGGCGATTCGCCTTCTCGGCCTGACACGAAAGACGCGCTTCTACCAGGCATCCACGTCAGAGCTGTATGGC
>JBBQMM010000263.1:0-6432 GCA_038328935.1 Burkholderiales bacterium | reverse complement strand
AGCGCGCACTGCCCTGCGGCGCCTGTACAACGCGGTGCAGGCAGCGGGCAGCCCGGCCGCAGGCGCCATCGATTGGGCGGAGCCCCACGCCGCCGCTTTCAAGGCCGCCATGGATGACGACTTCAACACCCCCGGCGCGTTGGCGGTGCTGTTTGAACTGGCGGGCCAGGCCAACCGCGGGCGTGTGCAAGCAGCCGCGTTGCTGCGCAGTCTGGGCGGCGTGCTGGGCATCCTGCACAGTGATCCGCAGACCTATCTGCAAGCGGCGCAAACCGAAGGTGGCGACTTCACGGCACAGATCGAAGACCGTATCCAGGCGCGCACGGCTGCCAAGTCGGCGCGCGACTTCGCGCTTGCCGACCGCATTCGCGACGAACTGGCAGCGCAGGGCATCGTGCTCAAGGACTCGCCCCTGGGCACGACCTGGGTGCGCGCTTGAAGGCGGTGACGCCAATGGCGAATGCGCAGCCGTTGCTGATCGTTCAGAAGGCCGTGGCTGCGCAAGCCGCGGTGCCGGCGGCTGCGGTTGACGTGCTGTCTGACGCGGTGGCCGCCACAGTTGCTGACAAGGCGGCTGACAAGGCGGCTGACAAGGCGGCTGACGTTGCGGCTGACGTGGCGGCCGACCTTGCTCCCGCAGTTGCGTTGGCCACCCCCGCTTACTGGGAAGAAGCCTGCAAGCACCTGGCCAAGCGCGACCGCGTGATGAAAAAGCTGATCCCGCGCTTCGGCCAGGCCCGCCTGTCCAGCCGTGGTGATGCGTTCACCACCCTGGCTCGTTCCATTGTCGGACAGCAGATTTCCGTCAAGGCGGCACAAAGCGTGTGGGACCGCCTGGTGACCAAGCTGCAAGGCGGCACTGCGGCGTTGCTGCCGGCCAACCTGTCAAGCCATGCGGTGGAAGACCTGCGTGCAGTGGGTCTGTCGATGCGCAAGGCCGAGTACTTGCTGGACCTGGCCGCGCACTTCAGCCACGGCCAGGTGCATGTGGACCACTGGGGGCAGATGGACGACGAGGCCATCATCAACGAGTTGGTGGCCATCCGCGGCATCGGCCGCTGGACGGCCGAGATGTTCCTCATCTTTCACCTGATGCGGCCCGACGTGCTGCCGCTGGACGATCTGGGCCTGCTCAAGGGCATCAGCCTGAACTACTTCAGCGGTGAACCCGTGTCGCGTGCCGAGGCACGCGAAGTGGGTGTGGGCTGGGCGCCCTATCGCTCGGTGGCCACTTGGTATATTTGGCGCAGCCTCGACCCGCTGCCTGTGGAGTACTGATTTGTCCAAGCGACACTTCCTCGAGTTTGAACATCCCATCGCCGAGCTTGAGTCCAAGATTGACGAGTTGCGCTATGTGCAAAGCGAATCGGCGGTCGATATCTCCGACGAGATTGACCGTCTCAGCCAGAAGAGCCAACAGCTTGCGCGCGATATCTATTCGAATCTGACTCCCTGGCAGGTGACGCAGATTGCGCGCCACCCGCAACGGCCCTACACGCTGGACTACGTGAAGGAGGCCTTCACCGAGTTCCAGGAATTGCATGGCGACCGGCACTATGCCGACGACCTGTCCATCGTCGGCGGCTTGGCCCGTTTCAACGGCCAGCCCTGCATGGTGGTGGGCCATCAGAAGGGGCGCGACACCAAGGAGCGCACGCTGCGCAACTTCGGCATGGCGCGGCCCGAGGGTTATCGCAAGGCGCTGCGCCTGATGAAGCTGGCCGAGAAGTTCGGCCTGCCGGTGTTCACCTTCATCGACACGCCCGGTGCCTACCCCGGCATCGGCGCCGAGGAGCGTGGCCAGTCCGAAGCCATCGGCCGCAACATCTTCGAGATGGCGCAGCTGGAAGTGCCCATCGTCAGCACCATCATTGGTGAGGGCGGCTCCGGCGGCGCACTGGCGCTGGGCGTGTGCGACCAGATGCTGATGCTGCAGTTCTCGGTGTACTCGGTCATCTCGCCCGAGGGCTGCGCCTCCATCTTGTGGAAGACCGCTGAACGCGCATCGGATGCCGCAGAAGCCCTGGGCATCACGGCGCACCGCCTGAAGGCCTTGGGCGTGATCGACAAGATCGTCAATGAACCGGTGGGCGGTGCTCACCGCGACATGCCGTGGATGGCGGCGCAGCTCAAGCGCGCGCTGGGTGACGCGCTGCGCCAGTCGGCTGATCTGAAGCCCAAGGAGCTGCTGCAGCGCCGCTATGAGCGCCTGCGCTCGTACGGCCGCTTCACCGACACCAAGGAGCGCTGAAGGTGGCCGCCCGCCGGGTGGCCGTGGCGGCCAGCGGCGGGCGCGATTCGACAGCGTTGTTGCATTGCACAGTGCGGCAGGCCGCGCTGCTTGGCGTTGAGGTGGTGGCCCTGCATGTGCACCATGGTTTGATGTCAGCTGCGGATGACTGGCTGCGGCAGGTGCAAGCGCAGGCTCGCCGTTGGGGCGCCGGCTTCAAGGCACAGCGGCTGCTAACTGGTCCCGATGCTGGCAGCAGCATCGAGGCCTGGGCGCGGCGTGAACGTTACAAGGCGCTCGCCTCGATGGCGCATGAAGCCGGCTGCCCGCTCGTGCTGCTGGCCCATCACCGCCGCGACCAGGCCGAAACCTGGCTGCTGCAGGCGCTGCGGGGCGGCGGGCCTGCCGGGCTGTCGGCGATGCCCAAACGGGCCCACCGAGAGGGGCTGACCTGGTGCCGGCCCTGGCTGGGCGAGCCTCGGCAAGCCATCGATGCCTACGTGCGGCGACACCGGTTGCGCTTTGTCGACGACGACAGCAACACCGACACGCGCCATGCGCGCAACCGCCTGCGCCAGCAGGTGTGGCCGGCGCTGTCGAAGGCATTTGCAGACACTGAGAAGGTGCTTGCGGCGGCAGCCGGCCACGCGCAGGAGTCCCAGGCCTTGGCTGCTGAAGCGGCGGCCGCAGACCTGCCCGCGCTGCTCTGTGGTCGAGGTGCCGGGCCAGCCGGCTTGCTGGTGGTGCCGTGGCAGCAACTGCCGGCGGCAAGGCGCGCCAACGCGTTGCGTTTCTGGCTGCGCCAGGCGTTGGGCCAGGGGGCACCAGAGACGCTCGTGCAGCGTCTGCTGGATGAACTTGGCTCCGCTGGCGGCGGGTCGGCACGCAACGGCGCCCGTTGGCCGGCACCGCACGGTGAATTGCGGCTTCACAAAGGCGTGCTGAGTCATGCCCGGACCCGCCCGGCATCCGAGCTGGCGGCGGCGCTGGCTGCGTTGGCAGGGGTGGCGTCAGGGGTGGCGCCGGGGCCATCGACGACAGTGGCACCAGCGCCGTTGACGGCGGTGGTACCGGCACCGCCGACGCCGGTGGTGGTCGACCTCAGCCGCCCGGGTTTTTGGCACCTGCCCGCCTGGCGTGGCAGCTTTGAAGTTCGGCGCGTGGCCGAGGGGGGCGCCCCAACGTCATTGCTGCGTCATGCCTGCCTGCGGCTGCGCCAGGGTGGCGAGCGTTTCGCGCTGCAAGCCAATGCCACGCCGCGCAGCCTGAAGAAGCAGTATCAGGGTCTGGATGTGCCACCCTGGCAACGCCATGGTCCCTTGGTGTGGACGCAGGACGGCGAACTGCTGTTCGTGCCCGCGCTGGGCATCGACGCTCGCAGCCATGCAGCGCCGGGTGAAGAGCAGCACGACCTGCGCTGGGTGCCGGATTTTGTTTGACCCTGCCTTGCGCAGCAAAGCGCGGCGACAGCTCCTCGATAGCTTCGCGTCAGGGGCTTGGCTAAAATGTTCGGTTTTGCGCGCATCGGCCCGTGGCCCGCAGCCACAGCCCGGAGCAGCGCCCGTTCAACCATTTACACGGCGCGCCGTGACGGGTCGGTTTAGATGGCATTGATCGTTCACAAGTACGGAGGCACCTCGATGGGGTCCGCCGAACGCATCCGCAACGTGGCCTTGCGAGTTGCCAAGTGGGTGAAGGCGGGTCACCAGCTGGTGGTGGTGCCCTCGGCGATGAGCGGTGAAACCAACCGTCTGCTGGGCCTGGCCAAGGAGCTGATGCCCGACAACTCGCCGGCCGCGTCGCAGCCCCAAGCGCTGCGCGAATTGGATGCGCTGGCCGCCACCGGCGAGCAGGTTTCAGTGGGCCTGCTGGCGCTGGCGCTGCAGGCGCAGGGTGTGCCGGCAGTCAGCTACAGCGGCTGGCAAGTGCCCATATGCACCGATTCGGCCTTCACCAAGGCCCGCATCGAAAGCATCGACGAAGCCCGCGTGCGCGCCGACCTGGCCGCTGGCCGTGTGGTCATCATCACAGGCTTTCAAGGCATCGACGGGTACGGCAACGTCACCACGCTGGGCCGCGGCGGCAGTGACACCTCTGCGGTGGCGGTGGCCGCGGCATTGAAGGCCGACGAGTGCCTGATCTACACCGACGTGGACGGCGTCTACACCACCGACCCCCGCATCGTGCCCGAGGCGCGCCGCTTGTCCACCATCAGCTTCGAAGAGATGCTGGAAATGGCCAGCCTGGGCTCGAAGGTGTTGCAGATCCGTTCGGTTGAGTTTGCCGGCAAGTACCGTGTGCCGCTGCGTGTGTTGTCCAGCTTCACACCGTGGGACATACCTCTGGCCGAAGAGGCACGCTCCGGCACCCTGATCACTTTTGAGGAAGACGAAAAAATGGAAAAAGCCGTGGTGGCGGGTATCGCCTTCAACCGTGACGAGGCCAAGATAAGCGTGCTGGGCGTGCCCGACAAGCCGGGCATCGCCTACCAGATCCTGGGCCCGGTGGCCGATGCCAACATCGACATCGACGTCATCATCCAGAACGTCTCGCACAGCGGCCGCACGGACTTTTCGTTCACCGTGCACCGCAACGACTACGTCCGCACGATGGCGCTTTTGCAGTCGCAGGTGTTGCCCGCCACCGGCGCAGCCAGCCTCAGCGGCGACGCCAAGATCTGCAAGGTGTCGATCGTCGGCATCGGCATGCGCAGCCACGTGGGCGTGGCGAGCACCATGTTTCGCACGCTGAGCGAAGAGGGCATCAACATCCAGATGATCACCACCAGCGAGATCAAGACCAGCGTCGTCATCGACGAAAAATACATGGAACTGGCGGTGCGCGCGTTGCACAAGGCCTTCGGCCTGGAACAGCCTTCGGCAGTGGGCTGAGGGCCGGCTGATGGCGTGGGGAGGGCGTGGGGAGGGCGTGTGGATGGCGTGCGGAGGGCGTGCAGAGGCCGCGCTGGCAGCGCGCTGACGGTGCGCTGATCGCACCGGCTTTCGCCGGTCTTTTCTGGCTCAGGACCCGCCGCAAGTTGCGGCTAGAATGCAAGCTTCGCCGGAGTCGTGACCGAGTGGCCGAAGGTGCTCCCCTGCTAAGGGAGTATGTGGCTTAAAACCGCATCAAGGGTTCGAATCCCTTCGACTCCGCCAGCTGATTGAATGGAGAGGCCCCGCAAGGGGCCTTTTTCATAGGTAAATCGTCTTTGCGCTTGTCCCGGTCCATCCCCTCGCCCTTTTTCCCCGCTTCACACCACCGGAGATGACCACGATTCCCTTCAAGACCCTTGCCGCGGCGCTCTTCGCCGCACTCGCTGTGAGCGCTCATGCCGCCGACGGCCTGGTGGCCGTCAAGAGCCCCCATACGACAGCACAGACCGCCGGTCGGCTTGTCGCGGCCTTGCAGGAGCGCGGCCTCAAGCTGTTTGCGCGCATCGACCACGCCGCCGGCGCAGCCAGCCTGGGCACGACTTTGCGTCCGACCGAAGTCTTCATCTTCGGCAATCCGCAAGGCGGCACACCGCTCATGCAGTGCCAGCAATCCGCGGGCATCGATCTGCCCCTCAAGGCACTGGTCTGGCAGGACGAGATGGGGCAGGTCTGGTTCGGCTACAACGATCCGGCGTGGCTTGGCGCCCGGCACGCGGCAGCCAATTGCCCGGTGATACCCAATCTGGCCATGGCGCTGGCCGGACTGGCTGCCGCCGCGACGGCACCTTGAGCTTGCCCCCGGATTCCAGCGGGCAGGGTCAGAGACGCCCGATCTGGCGCCTGGCCAGCAGGTGGTCGATCGAGAACACGCCAGGTCCGCGGGCCATCAGGTACAGCAACAGCGCCGCCCAGGTGCCGTGCGTGGCATAGGCGCCGGGATAGACGAAGACCTGGATCACGAGGGTCATGCCCAGCAAGGCCAGTGCGCAGAAGCGGGTGGCAAGCCCGAACAGCAGCAGCAGCGGGAACAGATGTTCGGCGAACGCCGCCATCGGTGCAGCCAGTTCTGGCGGCACGAAGGGCAGCTTGTATTCCTCTTCAAACAGGGCCAGCGCCGAATCCGACAGACGCGGCCAGCCCAGGGCGAAATCGCCGCTGACGAAGTTGAGCGCCAGCCCCTGGACCTTGGTCTGCCCTGAGTTCCAGAACACGGCAGCGATCGAGAAGCGCGCCAGCAACGCGATCAGACTGTTCGGGATGCGTTCGAAC
>JBBQMM010000262.1:0-6440 GCA_038328935.1 Burkholderiales bacterium | reverse complement strand
GGCCGATGCCGGCGTCCACACCGGCGAGCAGCCGCTGCGCCTTGCCGAAGCTGTAGCCCAGCAGCAGGCTGGGCCGGCCCCCTTCTGCGTTGGCCTGCCACCAGGCGTTGACCTGCGCCATCAGCGCGGCCTGCCGCTGCCAGCGGTAGATGGGCAGGCCGAAAGTGCTTTCGGTGATGAAACAGTGGCAGCGCACCGGCTCGAAGGGTTGGCAGGTGGCGTTGCTGTCGTCGGCGTGCCCGCTGGTGTAGTAGTCGCCCGAGGCCACCCACACACAACCTGCATGTTCGATGCGCACCTGCGCCGAACCCAGCACGTGGCCTGCCGGGTGCAGGCTGACGCGCACGCCGTTGATGTGCACCGCTTCGCCGTAAGCCAGCCCCTGCAACGAGATGGCGCCCAGGCGCGCGCGCAACACACCGGCGCTGATGGCAGTGGCCAGGTAGGCACCATGGCCGCGCCGCGAATGGTCGGCATGGGCGTGCGTGATGACGGCGCGTGGCACCGGCCGCCAGGGGTCGATGTAGAAGTCCCCCGGCGGGCAGTACAGGCCCTGGGGGCGCTGCACTACCAGATCGCCCGTCGGCTCAGCCACCTTCGTCACGCGGTTTTCGCTCACGGCCGGCCCCATGACGTCCGGCTCACGTCTGCGTCACGTCGGGGTCCATTCGGCGTCAATTCCCTGGTCACAGTGCCTGGGGCCCGCGCGGCATCAGGAACGTGGTGCGCAGATCGAGCGTGCCGCGCCGGCCCAGGTCGGCGCGGTGCTGCAGCAGCCAGCGCTCGGCCGCCGCCACACCCAGCGCGTGCAGCGACAACAGAAAGGCACGCTCGGTGTTCAGCTTGCTGCTGGCGTTCAACGGCGCCAGCCCCTCTTCGTCGGCCACCATGTGCAGGCGCAGGTTCCTGTAGTCGCTGCCATCGACCACGCCCTTTTCCGCCAGGCCCTTTTCCAGCAAGCGCTGCACAAAGGCGATGGCGCGCATCTCGCCCACGAGCCCGGCGTTGAAGGTGATTTCGTTGACGCGGTCGGCAATCTCCTGCGGCGTGTCGGGTGTGTCGGGCCGCTGCAGCGGGTTGATCTTCACCAGCACCACATCGAGCGCGGCGGTGTTGTAAATCAGCGGCCACAGCGCCGGGTTGCCGCTATAGCCGCCGTCCCAGTAGGGCTGGCCGTCGATCTCGACAGCGCGAAACAGCTGCGGCAGGCAGGCAGAGGCCAGCAGCGCATCGATGCCGACGTCGTGGCGGTCAAAGACACGCGGCTGGCCGCTGCGCACCGCCGTGGCGGTGATGAAGAGGTCGATGGGGCCCGTGCGCAGGGCTTGCGGCTGCACGTGACGATGCAGCACGTCACGCAGCGCGTTGCTGCCGCCAGGGTTGAACTGGTAAGGGCTGAAGGAGCGCAGAAACAGCTGGCTCCAGGCATAAAACGGGTTCTGGTCGAGATTGAATCCCGCCAGCCCCTGGCCGGGCCAGCGCCCGAAGCAGGCGCCCTGGGTCGAGACATCGAGCCAGAAATCGCGCAGCGCCTGGCGCGCGCCGTCGGCCCCGTCGCGTGCCCAGCCGGTGGCCAGCACGGCAGCATTCAGTGCGCCCGCGCTGGTGCCCGACAGGCCGGCAATCGCCAGCCCCGGCTCTTGCAACCAGCGGTCGAGCACGCCCCAGGTGAAGGCGCCATGTGAGCCGCCGCCCTGCAGCGCCAGGTCGACAGGCAGCGCCGCCGGGGCTGTGCGCGTGCGGGCAGCACCGCTGCGCGGCACCGCTGAAGGTTTGGGAGCGGCTGTTTTCATGCGCCTAGATTAACGGCTGTGCGCGGCGCACCGGAGAGGTCCGAAACTGCGGGCGACTAAGCCCTGGACAGTGACTCTTCAGTACCGCCCCGTGATGCCCGCCACGCGCAGATAGAGGTAAGCGCCCCAGGCCACCAGGCCGCGGTGCAACCAGCCGCGCAGGCCGACGCGGGCCGGTGGGCCCAGCACCTCGGCTGAAACGGCAAAGGCGGCGTCGAAGCGCCGAGCCAGTACGGCCGAGAACTCGGCGTCGTAGACCATGACGTTGGCTTCCAGGTTCAGCAGCAGCGACAGGGGGTCGATGTTGGAGCTGCCCACGGTGGCCCACTCGTCGTCGACCAGCGCCACCTTGGCGTGCAGGAAGGCCGGCGTGTATTCGAACACCCGCACGCCCACGCCGCGCAGCTCGTCGTAGAGGGCGCGTGCGGCCAGCGCGGCCAAGTGGTAGTCCACCTTGCCCTGCATCAGCAGGCGCACCCGCACGCCGCGCCGCGCTGCGTTGCGCAACGCCGCCCTGAAACGTTGGCCGGGGTAGAAATAGGGCACGGCGATATCGACCCGGACCCGCGCGTGGTTGATGGCGCGCACGTAGTTGTGTTCGATGGCACGGCGCTGGCGCACGTTGTCGCGCACCACGAAGGCGGCGCGCATGGCCAGCGGTGCCGTGGCCTCGGCGGCGGTAGGCGGGCCCGGCTGGCCGCGTAACTGGCGCACCAGGCTGAGCGCCTCTTTCACCGGGCGCGCGCTGCGCGCCAGCGAGCGCGCTTCGTCGCGCCAGCCGCGCGACAGGTGCGAGCGTGTCCACATGGCGCGGGCGGTGGCGCCCACCTGCTCGGCCAGCGCGCCGCGGATCTGCACCGCGAAGTCCAGCCGCGGCTGGTCGGTCCAGCCGTGGTTCATGTCCAGGCGGTCGTCGATGAGGTTGATGCCGCCCACAAAAGCCACCTGGCCGTCGCACACGCACAGTTTCTGGTGCAGCCGCCGCAGCTGCCCGGGCTGCAGCCACGAATACCAGCGGTCCAGCGGCCGAAACACTTCCAGCTTCACGCCCGAGCCGGCAAACAGGCCGCGCACCAGGGCCATGGTGGCGATGGAGCCAAAGCCGTCCACCACCACGTGCACCGCCACGCCGCGCGACGCGGCGCGCTTCAGGGCTTCGGCCATGCCCAGCGCCGCGGCATCGTTGTGAAAGATGTACGTGGCCAGCCAGACCTCGTGCGCAGCCGCGTCGATGGCCGCCTGCATGCGTGGGAACAACATGTCGCCGCCTTCGAGCAGCTCCACCTGGTTGCCGCCCACCACGCGCGGCGTGGGCACCACGGTCCAGTCACGCATGGTCTGCAGCAAGTCCCGCGCCGCGCTGCCGCCAGCGCCGTTGTCAGCGGCAGCTGCAAGCGCGGCCATCAACACAAGTCCAGCTCGGCCACCAGCGGCAAATGGTCCGACATGCGCGCCCAGGCCATGCCCTGCGGCGCCATCGTCGAGCGGCAGCTCAGGCCGCGCAGATAGAAACGGTCGAGCGCGAACACCGGCGCCAGCGAAGGAAAAGTGGCCGCGCGCGACGAGCCGCCGGCACGGGCACGCTGCAGGCCCAGCTCGGCCATCGGACCGTCGAGCTTTTCACCCCAGTCGTTGAAGTCACCGGCCACCACCAGAATCTCGTCGGGCGGCACCTCGCGCTCGATGAAGGTGGCCAACTGATGCACCTGGCGCAGCCGGCTGCTGTGCACCAGCCCCAGGTGCACCACCACGGTGTGCACCGTGCAGCCGTTCCCCAGCACCGGCACATGCAACAGGCCGCGCTGCTCGAAGCGGTGGTCGCTGACGTCGTGGTGGCCGATGTTGCCCAGCGGCCAGCGCGACAGCAGCGCGTTGCCGTGCTCGCCCTGGCGCGTGACTGCGTTCGTGCGGTAGGCCACCTCGTAACCATCGGGCGCCAGATAGTCGGCCTGGCCCTGCTCGGGCCAACCTTGGTGGGGGCGGTGGAAACGGCGCGCCTCGCCGGTGTGAAACAGCCGCACTTCCTGCAGGAACACGATGTCGGCGTCCAGCGCCTCCACTGCCAGCCCCAGGTTGTGGATTTCAAGCCGCTTGCGCGGGCCCATTCCGCGCACACCCTTGTGGATGTTGTAGGTGGCCACGCGCAACGAGCCCATGCCCGTGTGGGGCGGCAGCAGCGTGGAGTTGAGCGGATTGAGCCGTGTCATGCGGCGGCGCCCAGGAAGTGCGGCAACTGCAGGATGGCTTCGGCATTGCTGGGCGAAAAGCAGCGGTCGGCGGCCTCGCGCCACGGCAACCACACACTGGCGGTGTGTTCGCGGGGGCTCAGGCGCGGGCGCTGCCGCCGCGGCAGCGTGAGGCCGAAGACATGCTCGGTGTTCTGCGTCACGCCGGGCGCGTAACGGTGTCGCCAAACGGGGTAGATCTCGAACCGGTTGGCCAGCTCCCAGTTGCGCAGCACACCGCCCCGGATGCCGGTCTCTTCATGCACCTCGCGCCGCGCGGTCAGCGCCAGCGGCTCTTCTTCGGCGTCCAGCGAGCCCGTCACGCTTTGCCAGAAACCGGGCTTGTCGGCACGTTCGATCAGCAACACGTCCCGCTTCGGTGTGTGGATGACCACCAGCACCGAACGCGGGATCTTGAAGGTGTGGGGTTCAGACACCGCTGAGCACGGCGTCCAGCGCGTCAACGATCAGGTGCGACTGTGCACGCAATGACAACACGGCATGTCGCAACACGGTGGCATCCACAGCGCCCGCCTCTTGCGGCACCAGGCGCACGGTTTCGTTGTCGATGTCGAACAGCGGTGTCATGCGACGCGGCAACCCGGACGGGGTGTGCGCATGCCGCGACAAGGGAACGACGAAACGCGTGCCCAGTTCACTGAGCAGCTCGCTCTGCACGTCCACCAAGTAAGGCAGTTCATGCCGCGAACGCGGACTGGGGTTGGCATACACATCCCACTGCGCCATCACCACCTCACCAGGTGCGGAACTCTTCGTTCCACAACCCGATACGAGCCAAGCGCGCATTCTCGGCGTCGACCCAGTCCTTGTGTCGGGCGTAAAACTCAAGTCCCGTCCGGGGCTGCAGCGGTTCGCTGGCAGCGCTCAAAGCCCCTGCCACCAGCGTGTCGTACTGCGCGGCTGAAATCAACACACTGTGCCGCCGGCCCGATTTTTCTATCGTCACCGGTTCACGCTGACAATGTTCCAGCATCTGCCCCAGGCGGTTTTTGGCTTCGGTGGCGGTGACTTGCATGACAGGCTCTCCAGTGGACATTTCAGCTATTTTAGCCAAATCAGCTTCCGCCACAAGCTGATGCAGAGGGCGGCCTGGTCAAGCCGAGGCCCCCGGGTTGCGCAAGCGTATGTGCAGTTCGCGCAGCTGGTCCTCGTCGACCAGGCTGGGTGCGCCGGTCAACAGGCACTGCGCACGCTGCGTCTTCGGGAAGGCAATCACGTCGCGGATGCTTTCGGCCCCCGTCATCAGCGTGGCGATGCGGTCCAGACCGAAGGCCAGACCGCCGTGCGGCGGCGCGCCGTACTGCAATGCGTCGAGCAAGAAGCCGAACTTCACGCGCTGCTCTTCGGGCGTGATGTTCAGCGCCTCGAACACGCGCGCCTGCACCTCGGCGCGGTGGATACGCACCGAGCCGCCGCCGATCTCCCAGCCGTTGAGCACCATGTCGTAGGCCTTGGCGATGCAGGCACCGGGATCGGTCTTCATCAGTTCGTCGTGGCCGTCTTTTGGCGCCGTGAAGGGGTGGTGCACCGCGTTCCAGCGCTTGCCCTCGTCGTCGTACTCGAACATCGGAAAGTCGACCACCCACAGCGGCGCCCACTTGTCCTCGAACAGCCCGTGGCTGCGGCCGAATTCACTGTGGCCGATCTTCACGCGCAGCGCGCCCAGGGCGTCGTTGACGACCTTGGCCTTGTCGGCGCCGAAGAAAATGAGGTCGCCATTGCGCGCGCCGGTGCGCGCGATGATCTCGGCCAGCGCGCCGTCGTGCAGGTTCTTCACGATCGGGCTCTGCAGACCTTCACGGCCCTTGCCGGCATCGTTCACCTTCACCCAGGCCAGGCCACGGGCGCCGTAGATCTTGACGAACTCGGTGTAGGCGTCGATCTCGCTGCGGCTCAACTCGCCGCCGCCCGGGACCCTGAGCGCCGCCACGCGACCGCCCGGGGTGGTTGCAGGGCCCGAGAAGACCTTGAAATCGACGTCCTTCATCACGCTGGTGAGCTCGGTGAACTCCAGCTTCACGCGCAGGTCGGGCTTGTCGGAGCCGTACTTGTGCATCGCGTCGGCGTAGCTCATCTCGGCATACACCGGCAGCTCCACGCCCAGCGTCTTGCGGAACACCGCGCGCACCATGGCTTCGGTGATGGCGCGGATCTCGGCCTCCCCCAGAAAGCTGGTCTCGATGTCGATCTGCGTGAACTCGGGCTGGCGGTCGGCGCGCAGGTCTTCGTCGCGGAAGCACTTGACGATCTGGTAGTAGCGGTCGAAGCCGGCCACCATCAACAGCTGCTTGAACAGCTGCGGGCTCTGCGGCAGCGCGAAAAACTGACCGTCGTGCACACGGCTGGGCACCAGGTAGTCGCGCGCGCCTTCTGGCGTGCTCTTGGTGAGCATCGGCGTTTC
>JBBQMM010000261.1:0-6454 GCA_038328935.1 Burkholderiales bacterium | reverse complement strand
GACCGGCGTGCCCCGCGTCACCGGCCGCCTGCGCGCAGCCGACCTGGGCCTGGTCATCAACACCGCCGACCCCTACTCGGTGGCGGTGGGCGAGCACTACATCCGCCGCCGCGCGCTACGCCCGCAGCAGGTTCTGCGTCTGGCGCTGCCCGTCGGCGCGTCGTTGCAGCCGGCCGAGTTCGAGCAGCTGCGCAGCCGCATCAACCAGCATTTCGGCCCCGCCACGCAAGCGCTGGCGCTGGCCTGGCGAGCGCCCTATGCGGTGGCCTGCAACAGCATCACCGGCGCGCTGGCGCTGGGTTTCGATGCGGGCCTGTGCGACAACGGCTGCAAGCCGTCGCGCCTGTCGCCCTACTTCAACTCCGCCAGCAGCCGGCCATTCACTGAACTGGGCTGGCGCCCTGCGATGCTGCTGGCGGCCAACAGCGTGGAGCAGGCGCGCGAACTGATCGACCGCGGCGTGCGCGCCGACCACACGCTGGCGCGTCGCAACCGACCACCGGTGACGGTGCTGCAGCTGCTGACGAGCGACGCTGCGCGCCGCGTGCGCACCGCGCTGTACCCGCCCCCGGGCCCGTTGCCGGGCCTGGGGGTGCAGATTCGCGTCGCGCCGGCCGCCGAGCTGGCCAGCGCGCGGCGCGTGGTGCTGGTGACCACCGGCGCCGTCAGGGTCGACTTTTCAACCCGGCCCGACTGGGTGCCCGGCGGCCTGGGCGACCATCTGACTTCGGTGGGTGGTGCGTTGAACGGCGGCCACGATCAGGGCACGGCGCTGGACTGGATCGCCTCGGGCGCCACCGCCAGCCACGGCACGGTGAGCGAACCCTGCAACCACTTGCAAAAGTTCCCGCACCCGCAGCTGCTCTTGTTGCACTACCTGCAAGGTGCCACGGCGCTGGAGGCCTACTGGAAAAGCGTGGCCTGGCCGCAGCAGTCGCTGTTCGTCGGGGAGCCGTTGGCAGCACCATTTGCGGTGCCTTTCGCAGTGCCGCAGCGACCGCTGCTGGGTGCGCCAAGCCCGCCGCTGGGTCAGACGCCGACGCCCTGACGCCGCCCGGCTGCCAACATCGGCGCCGCTATCGGGTGAATCGGTGCCGAAGCTCCAGGGGCTGGTCGTGGCGCACATCGACAGTGATCTGGTAAGGATCGAATCCCTCGCTGCGCAGGACGATGGCTTGCCGGCCTACAGGCAGTTTCAACTGGGTCATCGGCGGTGTGCTGCCAGCCGGGACGCCGTTCACAGACACCTGCGCCCGCGGACTCACTTCAAGGGAAACGACGCCGATGCGTTTGGCGGCATCGGCGGCATCGCGCTCTGCCCTCGCTGACGCGGAAAGGCCGCCTGCCAGTTCGGACCGGCGTACGGCCGCAGGCGTTGCTGCCAATGCCTGGTCCGCAGCCTGGGCGGCGACTGCACGCGCACGCATCGATTGGGACAGGATCGCCAGCCCGTTGAGCGCCACCGGCATCGCCAGCCACAACAGCGTTAAACCGCCCAAAGCCCCCCCGACCACCCACGCCAGCGTTCTGGGTACTCTGTCGCGGCGGCCCGTGTGGCGGCCGGGCCAGTTCATGAGGGTGCCTTGAGCCACGCGCGCCTTGCGCGCAGCGTGCTGATCGCTCCACGCGGCCAGTTCACGGGCCAGTTCAGCGGCACTCGAAAACCGATGCTCCGGGTTTGTGGCTGCCGCGCGAGTCGCGATGGCTGCCAACGACCGCGGGCTGTTTGTGTGCAGTTCGTGGACGGGTGTCGGGCGATTGGCCAACACGGCGCGGGCTACATCAGCCTCGGTTTTGCCGCTGAACGCAGGGGCCATCGCCAGCAGTTCGTACAGCACCACGCCGACGGCGCGGATGTCGGTGCGCGCATCGGCAATGCCGCCCGGAAGCTGTTCAGGCGCCAGGTAGCGCAGGCTGCCCAAAGCAGCCGGAGCCAGATCGAGACCCTGGCTGCGGCCCACCTGGGCGATGCCGAAGTTCAGCAGCCGGGGCTGAGCTTTGTCGTCAAGGAAGATATTGGCCGGTTTGATGTCGCCGTGCACCAGCCCCTTCTCGTGTGCATGGGCCAGCGCTTCGGCAACACGGCGCATGATCTGCGCCGCCAGCGATGGGCGCGGCCGCCAGCCTCGCGCCAGTGCTTCGCACATGTCGCGCCCGTGCACGCGCTCGGTTGCGATGTACACGCCCCAGGGTGAGTGGCCCGCATCCAGCACGGTCACGATGTGCGGGTGGCTGAGCGGCATCGTTGCGCGCGCCGTTTCCAGCACACGCTGCTCGAGCCGGGCCTTGACCGCGGAAACGGTCTGCAGGTCAGCCATGAAACGGGCGTCCAGCCACGGCTGCAGCTGCACGGTTCTGACGGCCACCGCGCAAGACCGCACCGGGTCCCAGGCGTCATAGAGGGTGCCCGAAAGGCCTGATCCGACGACCCCCTTGACCGTGAAGCGGCCAAAACGGGACGGTGTGCCGTGCTTGCCCTGCGCCGCTTCGGGCTGTGCGCGCGCCACGGCTTTGGGCGTGACGGCCGGCGCATCGGCGGGCATGGGCGCCAGACCCGCGGGATCGGCTGGCGCCTGCGCCGAAGCCGCATCGGCTGCGCTGCTTCGCTCCGCTGCCTTTGTGCTCGCCACGCCAGCGCCCGCAAGCGCTGGGTCGTCGACGAACTGGGAGTCGAAGTCGGAGAGGTATTGCGAATCCTCGGCCGGACCGCGGCCGCCATCGACGTCATCGTCGGCAACGCGCGGCGTCAGCACCGTATCGGCCCATTGGGACGCGTTGCCTCCGACGCGTCCAGCCCACAACTGCAGCTTTTTCTGCACACCGATCAAAAGAGGATTTCTCACACCATCCAGACTACCCGGTGCACCGCGCCACGAACGTGCGCACCCACGCCGGCGCTGTCAACTCCTGGCGTCAGGTAACGACTGTTTCACATGCCTCCCCGTGACTCGAGGGGGTCGGGTTGGGCAACGCTGCGCCTGCTGCGCCGCGCGATGCAAGCCGGTGATGCTGGCCACTGATGTTGGCCACTGATGCTGGCCACTGATGCAAGACCCCGTTGCAGACGGCCGATGCCGTTGGGCTACCCCCCACATTGCATCACGCTGCGTGACGCCTGCGTGACGCCTGCCCCAGCAGACTGTGCCTCGACGAGCCTTCCTGGAGCCCTTCATGACAGCGTCACCCCTGCTCTCCTTGCCTGCCGCGAAACCAGCCCGTGGCGGCGCCGCGCCAGCGCATGGCATCGCTGCACGCCCCCAGCTGCTGCCTCTGCTGCTGCCTCTGCTGCTGGCCTGCCTGCTGTCATCAGCGGCGCCGGCAGCGCAAGCACAAAGCGCGGCCCGTGTCGACGACTCGGTGTCGGCACGCAGTCTGGACGCCGTGCCCAGGCGCGCCGGAGAGAAAGCCACGGTGGCGATCTACGAGTTCCGCAGCACCGTGTCCCAGGTGCCGGTGGCCGCAGCGCGCGACATGTTCGTCAGCGCGCTGGTGCGCTCGGGCGCTTTTGCAGTGGCCGAACGCCAGCGCCTGCAGGAGGGGGTGATGCGGGAAAGGCAATGGGCGCAGTCCGGCCTGACCACTGCGCCGGCAGCGGCCCAGGGTGCCATGGCCGAGGCGCGCTACATCTTCGAGGTGGTGGTGTCAGAGGCCAGCAGCAGCGACCGCGAGAGCTCCAGCGGCGTGCAGATCGGCGGCCTGCGCGTGGGTGGCGGCAGCACGGTCGACAGCATCGGGCTGGACGTGCGCATCGTCGATGTGCGCAGCGGCCTGGTCGTGGACGCGGTCAACGTGGTCAAGGCCCTGGAGGCCAAGACCAGCAGCGTCAGCGGCGTCGGCCAGCTGCTGGGCACGCTGGCCGGCCTGCGCGGCCGTGCCTTGCCGGTACCGGTGGATGCGGAGAGCCGCAGCAGCCGCAAGGAAGGCGTGGACCGCGCGCTGCGCTCGTGCATCGAGACGGCCGTGGCCGAGCTGGCGCGCCGCCTGGTGCAGGAATAGGAGGCCGCAGCATGGCGCGCCTGATGTCGTGGCAAGCGGTGGCTGGGGCTGTGCTCGGCTCGACCGCGCTCGCAGGGCCGGTAAGCGGCCAGTGGCTGACCGAGACAGCACCATCGACCCACGCACCCCGACCGCTGGAGTCGCCCTGTGCGGGCGAGGATCAGGCCCGGCAGAGCGGCTGCTTGTGGCTGGCACCCGATGGCCTGCCACGCGCGCTGCACGGCCTGTGGCCAGCCAGCGCCGCGCCAGCATGGCTTGCCGTGCGATCGGGGGCCTGGTATGGCGTGGCTTTCCTGCCAGTGCAGCCTGCGCAGGCGAGCCGCGTCAGCCTGAGCCTGCGCCAGCCAGGCTACCGGGTGCGCATGACGGCGCTGCAAACCTGGCCCGAGCGCGGCACGCACCCACCCGTGTCCTTGCCGCTTTTCGGGCCCGCACGGCCCAGCCCGGGCAGCTGGCAGTCCGCCCCGCTGGCGTTGGCCGCAAGCAGCCGCGCCACCGGCACCTACCTGCTGGTGGAGGCCTGGAGCCGTTTCGAGCAGCCGCCCCCAAGGCTGCTGCTGGCCGCTGAACCGGGGCCGGTTGCCGGCGCGGCGATGGGCCTGCTTGATCAGGAGCACCTGCACATGGGCGCCTGGGCTCCACCGCTGGCTCCGCAACCGCCACCAGGCCCGCTGAGCGTACCGCGGGTGCGTACCCCACTGGAGCCGCTGTTCAGCGTTACCAGCGCACCCCGGCACGCGCCGCGCAGCCAGGAGCTGCCGTGGTGAAGGTGCTGCCATGTTGAAGCGCTGGTGCCTGACAGGGCTGCTCGTCGCCCATGGCGCCGGCGCTGACAACGGCATTCCTGTCCAGGTGCCGCAGTTGCCGCAACGCCAGGCCACGGCGGCGGCGCCCGTGGCGCAGGCAGCGCATACAGCGACTGCTGCGCCATCGGGCACGGCCCAGCAAGCCACCTACCAGCCGCCTCCCGCAGCGGCGCGGCCCGATGCCGCGCTGGCTGCAACACCGGCCACCACGGTGCAGCGCAGCCAGGCCACGGGCTTGTGCCGGCTGGACGCCGCACCCGACCGGCAAAACCTCAGCCTGCTGGGCGCCGATGCGCTGCCCCGCAAGCATGTGCCGCTGGGCGAGTTTCGCGTGCAACAGCTGCTGCACTCGCCGGACGGGCGGTGGTCGCTGGCGCTGCTGAAGCTGCGCGGCCGAGCACAGCACGCGCTGATGACGTTCGACCTCAGCCGTTGCGAAAGCCAGGCCACCGTAGAGCTCGAAGGGCTGCCGGAGGACGCGCGTTTCGAGGTCGACGCGGCGCTGCTGCGCGTGGCCGGCCGCGAGCTGCGCATTCCACTCATTGATCGGAGCCAGCGATGAAACCCATCCGCCCCGTGCAGATCGTGCGGCTGCTCTTGTACAGCGCAGCACTGTGCAGCAGCGCCCCGGCATGGTGCCAGTCCGCGGAGTCGGCCTACCACTACCGCGTGCCGCAAGGCTGGCTGGCCATGCGCGACGGCGGCGTCGAGACCCTGACACCGCCCCAGACCGAGCCCGCAGGCTCGGCGCAGCTGCTGTTGCTGGCACCCAAGCCCGCCCGCGGCGAGCTGCGGCAACAGTTCGAACAGGAGCGCAGCGCGCTGGAAGGCCACTGGGGTCTGCGTGCGCCGCAAGCGCTGCAGCCGCAGGGCGGCCAGGTTGGCGCGCTTTCGTGGGCCGCTCATTTTGCAAGTTATGACAGCGAAGGGGGCCAACGCTATCTCGGCTTCCTGTCGCTGGGCGACGGTCAACGCTTCGCATTGCTGGTCTTCGCGGCCAGCAGTGCCGACCACTTCAACCGCCTGGTGCCCCAGGCCATCGACGTTTACCGCAGCCTCGCGCTGCGCTGAGAACCTGCAGAGGAAAATATGCCGCGCTCCATCACACAAACCCTTCGCGCCCCCATCTGCTGGCTGGCCCTTTCAGGCGCGCTGAGCAGCGTGGCCCCGGCCCTTGCGCAGTCTCCCGCCAGCATCGGCATGGCCTGGAAGATCAACGGCAACGGGCATGTTGGTGACCTGCTGCTGCAGCAGGCTGCAGACGGCCGCCTCAGCGGCACCATCTATGGCCAGACCGCAGAGGGCTTCTACGCCCCGGGCGCAGGCAGCCTGGTGCTGGTGCGCTTCCAGGGCAGCCGGCCGTTCCAGGTGTTCATAGGCAGCGCCACACCGCAAGGGCTGCGCGGCGAGTTCTACGCGCTGGCGCCCGATGGAGGTGCCAGCCCCGGCCGGCTGCGCTACGACTGGGTGGCGACATCGGCGCAGGCTGCGCCGGTGCAGGTGCCGATGCAGGCGCCGATGCAGGTGCAGGTGCGACCCGCCACGGCGCTGCTTCCGCCCGCCCCGGTGCCCGCCCCGGTGCCCGTTCCAGCGCCCGCCCCAGTGCCCGTTCCAGCGCCCGCTCCAGCGCCCGCCCCAGTGCCAGCCCCGGC
>JBBQMM010000260.1:0-6486 GCA_038328935.1 Burkholderiales bacterium | reverse complement strand
GGTACATGCCGCGGCTGTGCAGGTTGTGCGACAGCGCCCGGTAGTCGGCCAGGGTGCCCAGGTGCTTGTCCACCTGCATCATGTTTTCGGCCCAGTAGCCGTGGTAGCCGGCGTAGTCGCCCGAGGGATTCAGCCACTGGTTGGCCACCGGTGGTGTCACCCACAGCGCCGTGGCGCCCAGGCCGCGGATGTAGTTCAACCGCTGCCTCAGGCCTTTCAGGTCACCGCCCTGGTAGCGGCTGCGCTGCCCGGGTGCGTATTCGCCCGCGCCCTGGTCGTTGTTGCTGGGGTCGCCGTCGGCGAAGCGGTCGGTGACGGCGAAATAGATGACCTGATCGCGCCAGTCGGGCGACGGGACGTGCAGTTTGGGTGGTGCAGCGGCGCGCGCCGCGGGCCCTGGTGGCAACAGCAGCAACAGCAGCAACAGCACCGACGCGCTGCCGCGCAGCGCGTCGAAAGCCAAAGTCTGCACCCGGCCCGGGTGCCCTTGAAGAGCTTCGAGGGATGTCATGGGGAGTCGAGTGTAGTGCGTTCGTTGTTTTTTCGCACTGTAGTTTGGCTACATCTGGGCCTTCTTCGGCCTCTCTCTCTCTTTAAGGGAGAGGGCTTTGGTGAGGGTAAATGCAGACGGCGACACGGTCCTTGCTTCACCATTGCACCCGCACCCCAACCCTCTCCCTGGAAGGGAGAGGGAGTACTCCCAGCGAGAGGGAGCACCCCCGAACGCAACGCCGGCCGGCGCTTGTCCGATAGCTGGCCTCGGCGCCGATCTAGGGTTTCCGCAGGTGCCTTCCTGATCTAGTTTTGGTACAAATCCGGCTGCGCCAACTGTTTCTGTCGCGCGCAGCAGGGGCTTTGCAGCCGGTGCTGCCTTCTGCACCCACCGCCAAAGTCTGAGGAGACAAAGATGAAAACCATGCGTTCGACAGCCCCCCACTCGCCATTGCGTCACGCCACGCCGGTTGCTTTGGCCGTGGCCACGCTGCTGTGCGCCCCTGCTGCCTGGGCTCAGCCCACCGGCGCCGGTTCGACCGAGGTGCAGACGATCACCGTCACGGGCATCCGGCGCGCCATCGAAAGCGCGATCACGGTCAAGAAAGAGGCCGACTCCATCGTCGAAGCCATCACCGCAGAAGACCTGGGCAAGCTGCCCGATCCGTCGGTGGCCGACTCCATCGCACGCCTGCCGGGCGTTGCCGCACAGCGCAACAAGAGCAGCGGCAAGGCGCAGCAGATCAGTGTGCGCGGCATGTCGCCTGACTTCAACACCTCGATGCTCAACGGCCGTGAAGTGGCGTCGTCTGGCGACAGCCGCGGCGTGGACCTCGATCTGTACCCCGGCGAGCTGCTCAACGGCGTCAAGATTTACAAGACACCAACGGCATCACTGGCCAGCACCGGAGTTGCATCGACCATCGACCTGCAGACCATCAGGCCGCTGAATTCTTCAAGGCGCCAGATCGCGCTGAACTATCGCGAACAGAAGACCGGCATCGACAACGGTGTGCCCAACGGTGAAGGCACAGGGGACCGCATGTCGTTTGCCTATGTCGACCAGTTTTTCAACCGCACCATCGGGCTCGCGCTGGGCGCCACCAAGTTTGAAGAAAAAGGCTCTGGCCAGCTGCGTGCCAACACCTGGGGCGGCTGGACCCGCGAGCTCGACACCGTCACCGGCACCGGTGACGCCTGCGATTCAAATGGCAAGCCGGCGGGTTGGGTCAAGCCCGGCACCTGCGCCGGGGTTCCGGGCGGCTTCGGCCGTGACATCGAGTTTTCTGACCAGAAGCGCGAAGCGCTGATGGGTGTGCTGCAGTGGAAACCGAACAAGAACTTCGAGACCACGCTCGACATCTTTCAGTCCAAAGGCAGCAGTGCCAACTTCAAGAAGGGCATCGAGGGTTTCATCGGCGGCAACTCCGACCCGCACAACTACCGGGGCACACCGAGCCTGAGCAACGCCACGGTGGCCAATGGCATTGCCACCAGCGGCACCGTGAACAACTTCAAAGGCGTCATCCGCAACCACAACGAAGGCGCCGACGACGAGCTGAATGCCTACGGTCTGAACGCCCGGTGGAAGCTCGACAGCTGGACCTTCACCGGCGACGTGGCCGGCTCGAAGGTGACCAAGGAAAGCGCACGCTACGAAACCACGGCCGGCCTGCCAGGCAACGGCAACCCCACGCAGACGGGTGGTGCAGCGCTGACGGCGGGGGCCACCGGCTCCATCAGCTGGACGGGGTTCACGGGCGGCAACCACGGCGACCTGAAGTTCACGTCGCCCACCAACTTCGCCGACCGCAACGTCGTCAAGCTCACCGACGTGATGGGCTGGGGCGGAGGGCCTGCCACACCGCAGGCCGGCTATGTGGCATCACCCTCGGTCAGCGATGAGCTGAAAAATCTGCGCCTGGGCGTGCGGCGCGATCTTTCGATGGGCTGGCTCAACGGCGTGGAACTGGGCCTGCTGGCTACCGAGCGCGACAAGGTGTCGAACACACGCGAAGGCTTTCTCGTCGTCGCTGGCGGGCCCTTCGCCGGAACCAACATCCCCGGTGGCGACACGCTGACGGTGGATGGCATCAACATCGCCACCTGGGACCCGCGGGGCTCGCTGGGCAGCGTCTACACGCTGCGGCCCAACACCTACGGCACGGTGATCAACCGCAACTGGACGGTGACCGAAAAGGTGACCACGGGTTACGTCAAGGCTGACCTGGACGGCAACCTGTTTGGCCGGGATCTGAGCGGCAATGTGGGCGCCCAGGTGCTGCGCACCGACCAGCGCTCCTCCGGCTTCGTCAACGATTCTGGCCGCTGCACCGGCAGCACGCCCGACACCTGCACCAGCAACAAGGGCGGCAAGAGCTACACCGACGTACTGCCCAGCCTGAACCTGTCGTTGGACTTGGGCAACGACCTGGTGGCACGCCTGGGCGTGGGCAAGACCATGTCACGCGCCACCATGCGCGACATGCGGGCCAGCGTCGATACGCCCAGCCTGCCCAACCCGCCCCTCACGCCACAGCGCATCGTCTCAAGCGGTGGCAACCCCGAGGTAGAGCCTTTCCGTGCCACCGCCTACGACTTGTCGTTCGAAAAGTATTTCGGCATCAAGGGCTATGTCAGCTTGGCCGGCTTTTACAAGGACATCGACACCTACATCCTGACGCTGCCCACGCTGTACGACTTCGCCAGCGTGCTGCCCAGCAACTTTGCAGTGCCTGCAGGCGGCACCGTGGGTTTCCTGAACCGGCCCAGCAACGGCAAGGGTGGCCGTATCAGCGGTGTTGAAGTGGCGGTGAACATTCCGCTGTCGATGTTGTGGGCGCCGCTGGACGGGTTTGGCATCTATGTCAATCACAGCGACACCACCAGCAGCATCACCATCCAGCCGGGGCAGCTGGGCGGGTTGATCAGCACGCCGCTGAGCATCCCGCTGCCGGGGTTGTCGAAAAAGGTCACCAACTTCCGCGCCTACTATGAGAAGTACGGCTTCCAGGTGGCAGTGGCGTCGCGCAAGCGGTCCGACTTTCTGGGCGTGAACCCCGATTACAAGGACGACGTGGAGATCACCTTCATCCGCGGCGAAACGGTGGTCGACCTGCAACTGGGCTACACCTTCCCCGAGCGGTCCTTCTTGCGCGGTCTTTCGCTGCTGTTCCAGGCCAACAACGTGGGCGACGAACTGTTCCAGCAGTACACCGACAACCGCAACAACCCGACCGACACCAAGCGCTACGGCAAGACCTATCTGCTGGGCGCGAACTACAAGTTCTGACCCGCTTCGCAGCCGGCGGCTCTGGCCAGCGGGCGCAAGCCCAGCACCTGCTGGCGAGGCCCCGCAAACGAAAACCGCAACCCCGGCAGCCGCATGGCCGCCGGGGTTGTCTACATTCAGCGCCACGCTCATGGCTGCAGCACCGGCATCATGAATCCAGACCCAAGCCAAACCATGAACGCAGACACAAGCTCAAACGCGTTGATGAAGCGCATCGTCATCGCCGGCGGCGGCACGGCAGGCTGGATGACGGCCGCTGCGTTGTCGAAAGTGCTGCGCGGCCGGGTGGCCATCACGCTGGTGGAAAGCGAAGAGATCGGCACCGTGGGCGTGGGCGAAGCCACGATACCGATGATCCAGCTCTTCAACCGCGTGCTGGAACTGGACGAAGACGAGTTCATCCGCGAAACGCAGGGCAGCTTCAAGCTCGGCATCGAATTCGTCAACTGGGGCCAATTGGGCAGCCGCTACATGCACGCCTTCGGCCGCTTCGGCCAGGACCTGTGGACCGTGCCTTTCCACCAGTACTGGCTGAAGATGCACCAGGCGGGCAAGGTGCCCGACATCGGCGAATACGCCATCACGCGCGTGGCGGCCTACCGCAACCGCTTCATGCGGCCGCCCGCCGATGTAAAGAACTCGCCGCTGAACGACATCAGCTACGCCTTCCATTTCGACGCCAGCCTGTATGCACGCTACCTGCGCCGGCATGCCGAAAGCAGGGGCGTGGTGCGCGTGGAAGGCAAGATCGCGGAAGTCTCGCTGCGCGTGTCTGATGACTCCAGGATGGACGGCCATGTGCAGGCTCTGGTGATGGAAGGCGGCCAGCGCGTCGAGGGCGAGCTGTTCATCGACTGCACCGGTTTCCGCGGCTTGCTGATCGAGCAGACGCTGAAGACGGGCTATGAAGACTGGACGCACTGGCTGCCCTGCGACCGCGCCGTGGCCGTGCCTTGCGCCCCGGTACAGCCGCTGACCCCCTACACGCGCAGCACCGCGCACAGCGCCGGCTGGCAGTGGCGCATACCGCTGCAGCACCGCACCGGCAACGGCCATGTTTTTTGCAGCCGCTACATCAGCGAAGACGAAGCCACAGCCGTGCTGCTGCGCAACCTGGACGGCGAGCCGCTGGCAGCGCCGCGCACGCTGCGCTTCACCACCGGCATGCGGCGTCTGGGCTGGAACCGCAACGTGGTGGCCATCGGCCTGGCCACCGGCTTTCTCGAACCGCTGGAAAGCACCAGCATCCATCTCATCCAGACCGCCATCGCGCGGCTCATCGATTTCTTTCCGAGCACGGGCTTCAGTGCCGTTGACGTGGACGAATACAACCGCCAATACCGCTTCGAGTTCGAACGCATCCGCGACTTCATCATCCTGCACTACCACCTGAACCAGCGCACCGACGCGCCTTTCTGGACGGCCTGCCGCGACATGGAAGTGCCTGAGCCGTTGCAGGCCAAGCTGGATCTCTTTGCCAGCCACGGCCGCATCGTGCGCGAGAACAACGAGCTGTTCTCCGAGCTGGCCTGGTTCCAGGTCATGCACGGCCAGCACCTGCGGCCGCAGAGCTACCACCCGTTGGTGGACAGCCTGGACGAAGCCGAGATCACGGGCTACCTGGCGGGTGTGCACGAGCTCATCGGACGCTGCGCCGACAGGATGCCTGGCCATGCTGATTTCATTGCCCGCAACTGCGCGGCCGCACGCTGACGCGCTGACGCTCGGACAGTGGGCGCCTTGGGTGCCGATCACTGGGGTCGGCGCGGTGCTGTATCAACTCACGCCCCTATCGGAAAGATGACCGTCATGACACCGAACCGCCGATGGCTCGTCCAGGCAGCCCTGCTCAGCTGCTGGCTGGGCCTGGCGGGCTGCACGACGCTGACCCCCCAGGCGCAGACGGCAGCGCTCATCGCGAGCGCCGAAGCGGCGATGGGCAGCGCGATGCTGAAGACGTTGACCGTCACCGGGCGCGGCACCGGCGCCAGCGTCGGCCAGGCCTACGCGCCAGGCATGGCCTGGCCAGGCCTGCACCTGACGGCGTTGTCAAGGTCGCTGAACTTCGAAAGCGCCAGCTTCCGCGAGGAATTCATCCGCAGCCGCAGCGAGCCGCTGGGTGGCGGCGCGGTGCCGCTGATGGGCAGCGGCGAGGCGCGCGGCGTGGTGCTGGCCAGTGCTGCCCATGCGTGGGACGTGACGGGCGTGGCCACCGTGTCGGCTCCGGCCGAATTGGCCACGCGCGTGCACGACCTGTGGACCAGCACTCCGCAAGGCGCCGTCAAGGCCGCCGCACGCGCTGGAGCGCACGCCGGTGTGCGCCGCGAGTTTCTGCGCCGCTGGGACACGCTGACCTTCAGCATGCCCGGGCAGTTCAGCGCGACGCTGGTGCTGGAGGACACGGGGCTGATATCGCGCATCGAATCCACCGTGCCCCATGCCGTGCTCGGCGTGATGCCGGTGGTGACCCAGTTTCTGGACTACCGGCCGCGGGCCGGCCTGATGCTGCCGTCGCGCATCGTGCAACACCAGGGCGGCTTCGCGGCGCTCGACCTCGAGGTGACCGCGGTCGAGGCCAACGAGCCGGTCGAGATCACCATCCCCGACAACGTGCAGGCGGCGCGCGAAACCGTCAGTGTCGAGAAGGTGGCCGCTGGCGTGTGGTTCCTGGGCGGCGGCACGCACAACAGCGTGGCCATCGA
>JBBQMM010000259.1:0-6528 GCA_038328935.1 Burkholderiales bacterium | reverse complement strand
GAGGCAGCGGCGTTTGAGGTTCATTTGGGGTCTCCTGAAAAGAAGTGAATGAAATGAGCGATGAATTTACAGCAAGGGTTGTGCCAAACCGCCTTAGCGAACCAGAGCGCGGGCGCCATGCTGTCGCAGGCGGTGGGTGAGCGGGACGCCGCGGCGCGGCGGTCGGCAGGCAAAATGGGAGACCTGACCCCCGGCTGTTGGTGTGATGTCTGGCTGTGACGACTCATGGCTATGACCCTGGCTATGACCCTGGCTGTGCCCCCTGGCTGGAAGCTGTCAGCATCGGGCTTGCATGCGCCAGATCACTGCTTCGACCGACCACCCGGCTGCTGCGGATGTGCCCCGCCTGGTCATCAGCTGCGAGCATGGCGGGCATCGCGTGCCCGCCGCCTACAGCGCTGCATTTGCCGGCGCCGAGGCCCTGTTGCTCAGCCACCGCGGATGGGACCGGGGCGCGTTGACGCTGGCGCGGCAGATGGCAGCGGCGTTGAACGCGCCACTGTTTGCGGCCACCACCACGCGGCTGCTGGTCGACCTGAACCGGTCGATGGGCCACGAACAACTGTTCTCAGCCATCAGCCGCGGGCTGAGCACTGCCGAACGGCAAGCCATCATCCAGAAACACTACCGGCCGCACCGCGACGCGGTGGAAGGCGGTATCGCCCACGCCATCGCTGTGCATGGCGCCGTGGTGCATGTGGCCTCGCACAGCTTCACGCCGGTGCTCGACGGTGTGCCGCGGCGCGCCGACGTGGCCTGGCTGTACGACCCGCGGCGACCTGGCGAAGCGCTGCTCGCGCGGCGCTGGATGAAGGCCTTTGCCGAGCAAGCACCGGGCTTGCAGCTGCGACGGAACTACCCCTACCAGGGCCGCAGCGACGGGCTGACCGCGCTGCTGCGCAAGCGCTTTTCGAGCACCGTCTACGTCGGCATCGAGCTCGAAGTCAACCAGCGCTTTGTGCTGCACGCGGGTGCCCCGTGGCGGGCACTCCGTACGGCGCTCGTGGCGTCGCTTGCCATGGCCCTCGGGCAGGGCCGCGCGGAGAACCTGCGCTGAACCTTCAGCCGGCGCGCGCGTTCGCCCATCGACGCCGCTGCCGGGCTGGGCGTGCGCCCGGCCTCACCCCGCGCGCGGGCTCACCACTGCAGCGCCGGCAGCTCGTGGAAGACGCGGCGCGTGGCGGACAGCCACTGCTGCTGGATGGTCTCGAAGTAGGCGTCCCCGGTGCCGAAGCGCTTGCGCATCTCTACGCGCAGGCTGTCACGCCGGTAGCACAGCAGGTCGATAGGCAGCCCCACCGACAGGTTGCTGCGCATGGTGGAGTCGAACGACACCAGCACGCATTTGGTGGCGTCGGCCATGATCGCACCGGGGGTCACCGCGAGGTCGAGGATGGACTTGCCGTACTTCGCTTCGCCGGTCTGCAAGAAGCAGGTGTCGGTACCGGCCTCGATGAAGTTGCCTTCGGCGTACAGGCGAAAAAGGCGCATGTCTTCGCCCGCAAGCTGGCCGCCCAGGACGAAGGAGGCGTTGAATTTCAAGCCGCTGCTTTCCAGATGGGGGCCGTCGCGGCTCTCGATGTCGCGCATCGCGTCGGCTACCAGCGTGGCGACGTCGAACATGGAGCCGGCCGACCAGATGTGCGGCTCTTCGCCGGCCGCGCGTTTGTTCAGCAGTCCGATCACGGCCTGCGTGGCCGCCAGGTCGCCCGAACTCAGCAGCACCAGCACACGGTCGTCGGCGCGCTCGAACACCGTCATCTTGCAAAACTTGGCGTAGTTGTCGACGCCCGCGTGCGTGCGCGAGTCGCTGGCGAAGATCAGGCCCTCGTCGAGCTTGACGCCCACACAGTAGGTCATGGCTGGCCCGCCCGCAGCGCCGGCGCGTTTTCCAGCGCGTTTTCCAGCGCGTTTTCCAGCGCTGTTGACGGCAAACTTGCCGGCAAACTTGCCAGCGACCTTGCCAGCGACCTTGCCAGCGCCCGTGCCAGTGCCCCGGTCGCCATCGTCACTGCGCAGGCACTTCGTCGGCCCAGACCTTGAAGCTGTCCAGGGTGTTGGGGCCGAAGGTGCTGGACAGCGCCACGTCGCAGGCGTCACGGCCGCGGGCGATGAGCACACGGCCTATGCGTGGCGTGTTGTTGCGCGCGTCGAAGGTGTACCAGCGGTCACCCAGGTAGGCCTCGAACCAGCCCGCGAAGTCCATCACGCCGTACGGCGGCGGCGTGCCCATGTCGCCCAGATAACCGGTGCAGTAACGCGCCGGAATGTTCATGCAGCGACACAGCGCAATGGCCAGGTGGGCGTAGTCGCGGCAGACGCCTTGGCCTTCGTTGTAGGCCTCCCAGGCGGTGCGCGTGCGCCGTGCATGGTGATAGCCGAATTCGATATGCCGGTGCACGAAGTCGCAAATGGCCTGCACGCGGCCCCACCCCGTGGGGCCACCTCCAAACCGCTGCCATGCAATGTCCGACAGCTGGTCGGTCTCGCAATAGCGGCTGCCCATTAAATAGACCAGTGTCGACTCTGGCAGCAACTCCACCGGCGTCTGTTCAGCCCAGGGAGCGACGATGTCGACGGCGCCCGTGTCGTTGACCAGCGCATCGGCGCTCAGCACAAAGCGGCCCTGCGGGGCTACCAGGCGGCTGCACCAGTTGCCAAAGAGGTCGCGGTAGGCGGAGACAGGCACCGGGGGATCGGTGACCAGGTGGTCGGGCCGCACCAGATCCGAAGCGCGTGAGTAGTGGATGCTCAAGGCCAGGATCATGGGCGTGGGCTGTGGGCATTGATAGGCCATTTCGAAGCCAACGCGAAGTCTCATACGGTCCTCTGGTTGAAGAGTGGCGGAGCGCCCATGCCTTTCCGAGTGGAAGACCGGGCGTCACCGCGCCATCGTGGCGTGGGCTGCTTTATACACGTAGGGTGCCCGACTGGGCGGTGCGCTCGCCCTCAGACGCGGCGCGCGAAAGGCCCGTAGGTGAGCCTTTCGAGCGCGTCCACGCTGCGCTCGAAGCGTGCCGACGCAAGCAACGAACGTGCTACCACGCCGGTGCGCACGGCAAAGGCGTATTGCGCGCGCGCACGATCAAAGGGCAGGTTCATCAGGTCTTTGGCAGTCTGCGGCCATGCGGACTGCATCAAGGCCTGCACCGACTGCGCACGCATAGCGTGTTGACCAGCCTGGTTCGGCTGCAGGATCGTGGACATGGGTGTGTCCCCCCCGAGAATGAGAAGGATCCCAGTCTATTAGGGTTTTCACCAGTATGAACTGTACTTTCAACCAGTCCCTGTCGCAAGCAGGGTTCTCAAGCTGCCAGACGCTGCTATCCCAACCAACTCCAGCGGTCATCTCCCTCGGCCCCTGCAATATCCACAGCAGCCTCAGCCTGACCGTCGTGCCGCAGCTTCAGCACATGCGCCAACAGCGAACGGCGCGCCATGCCGTGCAACGCGGGTGGCACGTCGTGGTAGACCACCGGCAGCAGTTCATCGAGCGTTGCGGTGCCGGCGCTTTGCAGCGCTGCCATCACCGACGCGTGGCGCCTCATGCGGTGGGCGATGAGGTCGCGCAGCACCTGGTGCGGCTGCTCCACCAGGTAGCCGTGGCCGGGCGCCAACCACTGCAGCGGCTCGTGCAACAGTGACTGCAGCGCGGCCAGGTAAGCCACCATGTTGCCATCGGGCGGGTTGATGACGACGGTGCTGCCCTGCATCACGTGGTCGCCGGTGAACAGCGTCTGCTCCTCTTCCAGCAAGTAACACAGGTGGTTGCTGGCATGGCCTGGCGTGTGCACCACCCGCAGCGTGCAGCCAGGCCCCAGCGCCAGCCGCTCGCCGTGCTGCAGCTGGCGCAGCGGCGCAAAGTGCGGGTCTTGCCACATCGGGTGGTCGGCGACGCGGCCCAGCACCGGCGCACCGGTGGCCTGCGCCAGCGCAGCGGCCAGCGGCGAATGGTCGCGGTGCGTGTGCGTGACCAGGATCTGCGTGATGCGGCCCGGCCCGTCGTGGCGGGCGGCTGCCAACAGCGCCTGCAGGTGGCTTTCATGACCGCCAGAACTGCTGTCGGGACCGGGGTCGATGACGGTCCACGCGCGTTCGCTCGCTGCCTCGGCGCGCGGCGCCGCCACCAGATAGCTGTTGGTGCCGGGCCCGGTCATCGGCCCGGGGTTGGATGCGGTGACGCGCAGGATGCAGGGTGAAAGTTGCACCACGCGGCCGGGCACCAGGTCGCAGAAAGCGCTGCCCTCGCACGCGGGGTCGAGCCGGCCGACCTCGGCCCACGGCAGCTCACCCGGCAAGACCACGTGTCGACCCTTGGCGTTCTGCGCCACCCTGGGTTCGATCAGCGCCACCGCGTGCTGCCGCGCCCGCGCCGCTTCAATGGCCGCATCGGCACCGGGTTGCCGCGCCAGGTCTTGCAGTGTGCGCCGGGTCACCGGCAGCAGCTTCAGGGCACGCGCGTGCTCCAGCGCCTCGGTGGGCGTCAACCACATCAATTCCACCGCTTCACCCCAGTCGGCCTGCGCGGTCTGGCCGGCGGGCGCGTGGGCGATGAAAAAGCGCGTGTCAAAGCGCTTGGGCACCATGCGCGGCGTCAGCCAGTGGCTGTAGTAGACGAGGCCCCGCAAGTCCCAGCGCAGGCGGTGCGCGCGGGCAAACTCGGCGGCGCTCAGGTCGCCGTCGTTCAACGGTTCACGGTGCGGATACAGCGCCGGCACGTCGATGTGGCGGGGTTCGTCGGGCACGGCCAGCAACAGACCCACCTCTTCGAAGGTCTCGCGCACCGCGGCCACGAGATAGCCCAGGCCGCCTTCGCGCACGCCCAGCAGGTGGCTCGCCTCTTCGTCGCCGGGGCCCAGGCACCAGGGCCCCGCTTCGCGGTCGCGCGGGTCGAGCACGCCACCGGGAAACACGGTCGCGCCCCCTCGCATGTCGCCGTCGCGTTCGGCGCGGCGCAGCATCAGCACCTCCAGCTGTGGCCGGCCCGGGCCAGCGGGGCTGCGGTCGCGTACCAGCAGCACCGAGGCCGCAGCGCGCGAGTCGGGTGGTGGCATGTAGCCCATCGCCTTGCCCGCGTTCACCGCGCCACTCCCGCGGCTTGCAGCGCCGCCAATTCGGCGGCGCTGAACCCGGCCTCTTCCAGCACGCTGCGGGTGTGCTCACCCACCTCCGGCGTGCGTCGGGGGTGTGCCGCGGGCGTGCGGTCGAAGCGTGGTGCGGGCGCCGGTTGTGGCACGCCTTCGATGGTGACGAAGGCGCCACGCGCGACCGCATGGGCGTGCTGCGGCGCTTCGTCAAAAGCCAGCACCGGGGCGAAGCAGGCGTCAGACCCTTCGAGCCGTTCACACCAGGCGTCGCGGCTGCGAAGCTTGACGGCGGCGGCCATGGCGGCGCGCATTTCCGGCCACAGCTTGCGGTCGTACTGGCGCTGGACGAAGCGCTCTTCCAGCCCCAGCGCGGCGGCCAGCGCGGCAAAGAACTTGGGCTCCAGCGGGCCCAGGCTGATGTATTTGCCATCGGCTGTTTCATAGGTGCTGTAGAACGGCGCGCCGCCGTCCAGCAGGTTGGCGCCGCGCGCGCCGCCCCAGTGGCCGGCGGCCTGCAGGCCGAAGAAGATCGACGACAACGAGGCCGCGCCGTCCACCATCGCCGCGTCCACCACCTGCCCCTGGCCCGAGCGCTGGCGCTCATAGAGGGCGGCCATGACGCCAAACGCCAGGTAGAGCGCGCCACCACCGTAGTCGCCCACCAGATTCAGCGGCGGCACCGGCGGCCCGCCTGCCGCGCCCATGGCGTGCAGGGCGCCGGTGAGCGCGATGTAGTTCAGGTCGTGTCCGGCCGCTTGCGCCAGCGGGCCGGTCTGACCAAAACCGGTCATGCGACCGTAGACCAGGCGCGGGTTGCGCGCGTGGCAGTCCGCCGGGCCCAGACCCAGGCTCTCGGTGACGCCGGGGCGAAAACCTTCGATCAACACGTCGGCAGTGTCGAGCAGGCGCAGCACGGCTTCGCGGCCGGCCGGGGCCTTGAGGTTGATCGCCACCGAGCGGCGGCCGCGGCCGTTGACGTCGAAGCGCCGCTCCTGGGCCAGGCCCAGGCCGCTGGGCTGCAGGCGGTCGACGCGCACCACGTCTGCGCCCAGGTCGGCCAGCAGCATGCAGCACATCGGGCCGGGGCCGATGCTGGCCAGTTCGATGACGCGCAGGCCTTGCAGCGGGCCCTGCGATGGGGCCTGCGACGAGGCCTGCGATGAGGTCTGCGACCGGCCCTGAGATAGGGGCTCGCCAGGCACTGCGCCCGCTGATGAGTTGTGTTCCATAAGGCCGAAGTTTGCCGCAAGCCCGCGCGCATCAGGCTGCGAGGCCGGGCTCAGTGCAGGCGCTCGTCGTCGGCATGGATGCGCTTGCGCGCACGCCGCAGCGCCAACACCATCACGGTGGCCACCGCCGGCACCGCCAGGCCCATGGCCAGATCGGCATTGATCTCCGCGCCGCCGGCCTTCACGCCCTTGGCGATATAACCCACCAGGCC
>JBBQMM010000258.1:0-6563 GCA_038328935.1 Burkholderiales bacterium | reverse complement strand
CACGGCACAGTCGTCGCCCGAGGTCGGGGACGCGCTGGCCGCCTACCGGGCCGATCCGCGGGTGGGCGGCGCCGTCACTTTCGGCATGAACGCGATCGTGGTGCGGGGCTTCGAGCACACCCTGCAAGCCGGGCAGGCCGTGCGCGGGCGCATCGGCTTTGCATGAGCTGGATTGCATGAGCTTGATTGCATGAGCGTGATTGCATGAGCGTGATTGCACGAGCTTGATTGCATGCGCTTGATTGCACGAGCTTCATTGCATGACTTCTGCGGCACCCCGTGCCCGCCGGTGATGGAAAATCGCCGGTTCACCGAAGCGACCTGAAAGCCTGACATGACCCACTGCCCTGCCCGCGACCCAGACTCCAGGGAGGCCGCATGAGCCTCAAATGCGGCATCGTCGGCCTGCCCAACGTCGGCAAGTCGACGCTTTTCAACGCCTTGACCAAAGCCGGCATCGCGGCGGAGAACTACCCCTTCTGCACCATCGAGCCCAACGTGGGCGTGGTGGAACTGCCCGACCCGCGCCTGCACCAGCTGTCGGCCATCGTGAAGCCCGAGCGCATCGTGCCGGCGATCGTCGAGTTCGTCGATATCGCCGGCCTCGTGGCCGGCGCCAGCAAGGGTGAAGGCCTGGGCAACCAGTTTCTCAGCCACATCCGCGAAACCGACGCCATCGTCAATGTCGTGCGCTGCTTCGAAGACGACAACGTCATCCACGTGGCGGGCAAGGTCGACCCCCTTTCCGACATCGAGGTGATACAGACCGAGCTCTGCCTGGCCGACCTGTCGACCGTCGAGAAAAGCCTGCACCGCTACGTGAAAGCAGCGCGCTCGGGCAACGACAAGGAAGCCGCGGCGCTGGTGAAGGTGCTGGAAAAGTGCCAGGCCGCACTGGACCAGGCGCAGCCGGTGCGTGGCATCGGCTTTTCCAGGGAAGAACAGGTCATCCTCAAGCCGCTGTGCCTGATCACGGCCAAGCCAGCGATGTTCGTCGGCAACGTCAGCGAAACCGGCTTCCAGAACAACCCTTTCCTGGAGCGCCTGCGCGAATACGGCGCCCGGCAAAACGCGCCGGTGGTGGCCATCTGTGCGAAGACCGAGGCCGAGCTGGCCGACATGAGCGATGAAGACAAGACCCTGTTCCTGCAGGAGATGGGGCAGAGCGAGCCGGGCTTGAACCGCTTGATCCGCGCCGCCTTCAAGCTGCTGGGCCTGCAGACCTACTTCACCGCGGGCGTGAAAGAGGTGCGCGCCTGGACCATCCACATCGGCGACACCGCGCCGCAAGCCGCCGGCGTGATCCACACCGACTTCGAACGCGGCTTCATCCGCGCGCAGACGGTTGCCTTCGACGACTTTGTCGCCTTCAAGGGCGAACAAGGCGCCAAGGATCACGGCAAGATGCGCGCCGAGGGCAAGGAATACGTGGTCAAGGATGGGGACGTGTTGAACTTTCTGTTCAACGTCTGAGTTTCCTGATCCGGGGCAGCGCCCAGGATCATGGAACATTTCCACGTTGAGAGCGCAGGCGCCAGCTCGTTCAGAGACTCCCGGCGCAGCGGGCTGCCGACGGGCCGCTACTTTTGATGCTGGCGTTGTTGCGCAAGCGCAATTTCTGCCAGCACCTGCTCGGTGTGCTGGCCCAGCGTGGGCGCTGCAAACCGGTGGCTGCCCGGGGTGCGCGACAGCTTGGGCACGATGCCGGGCAACGTGAGCGTGGAGCCGTCGGCCAGCGTCACCTCCTGCAACATGCCGCGGGCTCGGTAGTGCGGGTCGTGCGCGATGTCGGCCACCGTGTAGATGCGCCCGGCCGGCACGCCGGCGCCGTCCAGCACGGCCAGGGTTTGCTCGACGCTGCGACGGGCAGTCCAGGCGCCGATGGCAGCGTCGATTTCGTCGACACGTGCCACCCGGCCGGCGTTGCTGGCCAGGCTCGGGTCGGTGGCCAGGTCGTTGCGGCCCAGCGCCTGCATCAGCCGCTTGAAGATGCTGTCGCCGTTGCCGGCAATCAGCGCGTAGCCATCGTTGCAGCGGTAGGCGTTGCTCGGAGCAATGCCGGGCAGCGCGCTGCCGGCAGGGCCCCGCACCGCGCCGAAGGCGCTGTACTCGGGCAGCAGACTTTCCATGCAATTGAACACCGCTTCGTACAGCGCCACGTCGATGACCTGGCCACGACCGCTGCGGTGACGTTCGTTCAGTGCCATCAGCACGCCGATGACACCGTGCAGCGCTGCCAGCGTGTCGCCGATGCTCACACCCACACGCACCGGCGGCCGGCCGGGCTCGCCGCTGAGGTGGCGCAACCCGCCCATGGCTTCGGCCACCACGCCGAAGCCGGGTTTGTCGCGGTAGGGGCCGGTCTGGCCGTAGCCGCTGATGCGCAGCACCACCAGGCGCGGGTTCAGTGCGCAAAGATCGTCAGGCGCCAGGCCGTAGCCTTCCATCGCGCCGGGGCGAAAGTTCTCGATCAGCACATCGGCATCGGCTGCGAGTGCACGCACCACGGCCTGCGCTTGCGGTCGCTTCAGGTCCAGCACCACCGAGCGCTTGTTGCGCGACTGGATCTGCCACCAGACGGAGGTGCCGTCCTTCAGCAGCCGCCACTGCCGCAGGGGGTCACCGCTGGCCGGTGACTCGACCTTGATGACATCGGCGCCAAAGTCGGCCAGGGTTTTGGCGGCGAAGGGGCCGGCGATGAGCTGCCCCAGTTCCAGCACCTTCAAGCCACTCAAGGGGCCGGGGTGTGCGGCGGCTGTGTCACCGGCTGTGTTCGCTGCCGATTCGGAAATTTGCGTGTGCATGGCGCGCAGCATCACCGCACCGTGAGCCCTTGTCCATGCTGACTTTCGCCGGCTTGCTGGATCGCACATCCGTCTGCCGCCGAGCTTGAGGAAGCGGCGCGATCGGCCACTCTCGGCCACAGTCGCCCAGTATCGGCGGCTGTGGCGACCTTCGTGATCGCAGGCTTTGCAGGCTGCCGTTGCTCGCGCGGCTGCTCAAGCGGATGCTTAGGCAACATACACAATGCAGGCCGCGCGGCACCGTCGACGCAGGCCTGGATGCAGCTGTGCCGGCACCCAGGTGCTGAATGGCCAGCAGCCGATGCAACCCACAGACTGGTCATGCCCAGCAACTCCCGTTTCGTCAACGACCCGACTTCTGGCGGTGCTTCACCCAAGGCCTGGCTGGTGGTGTTCGGCACGGCGCTGGCTTATCTGCTGACAGCCGCCGTCACCTTGCTGCTGAGCGGGCCTGCAGGCGAACCGCAAAACTTCGTCTGCCCGGTGTACCCGGCTGCGGGCCTGGCGCTGGCGGCCACACTGGTCTTTGGCTGGGCGGCGGTGGCCGGCGTGGTGCTGGGCAGCAGTCTGCTCTTTGTTCTGGCGGGCGCGTTCGGTTGGTTGCCGGCCGGCTTTTCAGTGGCAGCCTGGCTGGCCATCAGCGCAGGGGCCGGGCTGCAGGGCTGGGTGGGCAGCGCGCTGCTGCACCGCTTCGTGGCCGGCCCGTTGAGTCTGAACACGCCGCGCGCCATCCTCTGCGCCGGCTCGCTGGGGGGTTTGCTGGCATCCGTGGTGAATCCCACCATTGGCGTGATGGTGTTGGGGTCCGCCAGCGTGGAGCCGAGCGCGCTGCCCGGTATCTGGTGGTCCTGGTGGCTGGCCGATGCCACTGGTGTGCTGCTGTTCGCGCCCGTGGCGCTCAGCTTCATTGGCAGGCCGGCGGCCGACTGGCGGCCGCGGCGCCGCTGGGTGGCGGTTCCGCTGCTGCTGACATTGGCACTGCTGGGCGCCAGCACCCTGGCCTTTGAGCGCCTGCAGGCCCGGCACGCGATGGCCACCTTCGAGCGTGACGCCAGCCGCCTGGCGCACGCGGTCGAGGCGCGGCTGGTGGCTCCGGTGCTGGCCTTGCGCGCGCTCCATAGCACGGTGCTGGCCCACAAAGGCACCGAGATGCCGGGCTTCGAGCAGGCCACGCAATGGTGGTTGGCACAACCCTACGATTGGCTGGCCATGGGGTTGGCCAGACGCGTGTCCGTGCCCGATCTGCGCCCACTGGAGCCTGCCGTCGCGAACACACCAGCCCCAGGCGCAATGGCATTCGACCGTGACGGTGGCGTTGCACCGGCGGGTGACCAGGACGTGCTGATGGTGCGTCAGGTGCAGCCGCTGCCCGCCAACCAGGGTCTGCTGGGGCTGAACCTGTGGTCGTTGCCTGCATCGCGCTCGGCTGCAAGGGCCGCGCGCGCCTCAGGGCAGCCCGCTGCGAGCGCTGGATTCACCTGGCCTGACAGCAACCGGCAAGAGACAGCCGTGCTGCTGTATCTGGCGCTCTACGATGGCCAGCCCGCGAACGAAGCGGCGCGCCTGAACCAATTCAACGGCGCGGTGTTTCTGACACTGAGCGCCCAGCGGGCGCTCAATGGGATGCAGGAACCCGACCTGTCCCACCTGGATTGGTGCCTGCTGGATGCTGACGAATCAGCACCCAGCCGGCGGCTCGCCGGCCCGCCGGGATGCGAGGTGCTGCCGAAGCACTCCGCAGGTACGCTGCGGCACGCGCGCCGCTTGATGCTGGCCGACCGCCCTGTTTCGCTGCACATCTCCGCACGTGCCGACAAGCTGCCCGGGGCACCGACGAGCAGCCGCTGGCTGGTGACCGGCATCGGGCTCGGGGCATCGGCCTTGCTGGGTGCGCTGCTGCTGATCATGACCGGCCAGTCGCGTCGCACCGAGCAGGCGGTGCTGGACCGCACCACCGACCTGCGCCATGAGATGTCCGGACGTGCGCACGCCCAGGAGGCCTTGCAAGCGAATGAAGCACGCATGCGCGCGGTGGTCGACCACCTGCCGCTGGGCATTGCGCTGGTGGGCAGCGACGGACTGATGCTGGAATGCAACCCGAGGCTGTGCGGCATGCTCGGCCGCAGCACCGAACACCTGCGTGGCGCCTCGGTGCTGAGTTGTTTCGATGCCAGCGAAGAGGTCCGCCTCCGCGAGCTGCGCAGCCGCCTCATCAGCCACCGCAGCCCGGTGGACAGCGTCGAATCGATGAAGCTGCGCGCCGCCAATGGCCGCCTCACCGAAGTGCGCGTGGTGGTCAGCGCGCTGTACGACGCCGAGGGCCGCCTGGCCTTGATGGTGGCGGTGGTGGAAGACATGACGGCCCACCACCAGTTGCTGGCGTCTGAGCTCGCACTCGGCCGCGCCGAGGCCGGCAGCCGGGCGAAGAGCGAATTCGTGTCGCGCATGAGCCACGAGTTGCGCACGCCCCTGAACGCGATGATCGGCTTTGCCCAGTTGCTGACCTTGAACAACCAGCCCGCACTGGCACCGCACCAACTGGAGTGGACACAACAGATCCAGCGTGCCGGCTGGCATCTGCTGGCGATGATCAACGACACCCTCGATCTGGCCCGCATCGAGTCGGGCGCCACGCGACTGAGCCTGGAATCGGTGCAGTTGCTGCCGCTGTTGAACGCTTGCCGCGATTGGGTGCAGCAGGCGGCTGCGCAGCGCGGCATCCCGTTGAGAATGGTGGTGGCACCTGATGTGGCCGCGGCGCTGGCCGACTCCACACGGCTCAAGCAGGTGTTGACCAATCTGTTGTCGAACGCCGTCAAATACAACCGCGAAGGGGGGTCGGTGGAGATCCAGGCGCGCAACAACACCGCCGACCAGGTCGAGATCAGCGTCACCGACACCGGCCTGGGAATGACCGCAGAGCAACTGGCGGCGCTGTTCCAGCCCTACAACCGGCTGGGCCGGGAACGGACCGCGGTTGAAGGCACCGGCATTGGCCTGGTCATCAGCCGCCGGCTGGCTGAGTTGATGGGCGGCACGCTGCAGGTGCGCAGCGAGCCAGGGAAGGGCTCGGTATTCACGCTGCGCCTGCCCGCAACCAATGACCCGGCGCCCGCCCATGCGGCGCCTGCGCAGTCCGGGCCCACCCGCTATCAGCAACGGCTGGTGCACTATGTGGAAGACAACCCGACGAACGTGGAGGTGATGCGCGGGGTGCTGATGCAGCGCAGCCAGATCACGATGCAGACCTCCATTCTGGGGCTGGACGGGCTTTCAGCCATCCGCCACAGCCGGCCCGACCTGATCTTGCTGGACATGCAGTTGCCCGACATCAGTGGGCTCGAACTGCTGCGCCACATCAAGCTCGACGACCAGATCGCCAGCATTCCGGTCATCGTGGTTTCGGCAGACGCCACGCCACAGAACATGGAGCGTGCGCTCACATTGGGCGCAAAGCACTATGTCACCAAGCCTTTGGACATCGCGGCCTTTCTGTTGCTCGTGGACCAAACCCTGGCCGGCGCAGGGTCGATGCCCTAGACATCAGTGTTTGCTCTGGTTTCGAGGCCGCTTTTCGTGCCCAGTGACGGCGGTTGCCAGCCCGAACAACACCACCATCAGCACTCAAACCCAGAGAGTGCTAATATTTTGGTCACTTCACTTCCCGACGGGAATCTAAAGCCGCATGAACACCTCAAGCTCCGCGATCCAAGTGCGTGACCCCTGGTCCCTGGTGCCCTCTTTGGGCAACCTGGACGC